>JARBAV010000116.1 GCA_029237515.1 Nitrososphaerales archaeon | reverse complement strand
GAAAGAATCAACTGTGGCGAAAGCTACTCAGATATTTGGGATATATCCAAAATCCGGCGCATCACAAATTGTCCACTATAGAAATCCAGATAAAGTACCACTTGCCCAGATTAGAGCGTCAGAGTAACGTAAAATGCGCCTTATTAGAAGTCAGATAGGTAGAACTTTTTGTCAAGAGTGATTTCTCATTCTCTGAGATTTCATTAGTCGTTTCCAACTATAAGAACCAGAGGTATCCCAAATGAATCCTGAAATTCCATTTGTAAATTTTGTATCGACTTGAGATTGGAATACCGTCATAAAATTGAAATCTGGAGATTATTTCACCAAACTTTTTTGAATGACAATTACCTACCAGTCAAACAGGTATACCATTTAGATAAAGAATAAAAAATAAAAATAATAGAAAAAAATGTGATTCTGCGATAGAGTCGAACTAATCCCAACCTACTTGATCGGGATCTTCAAAATCGTAACCCTAAAATCAAACATTGCGGGCAATGAAATGATTTTAATACCCTAGCATAAAAAGTCTGTTTTACCATATATCAGTATATTAATAAATAAACTTATATAATTTAAAATAATGATAAATGGAAGTGAGGTGCCTATTTGACGCCCCGTTTTGCATGTCGAAAACAAAGCGTCTGAGCACCTGTATTTTGATGGTGGTGTTTCTGACATTTACTAGTGTGCTTGTCCTTCCATCACAAGTTTACGGACAGTCCGATCCTTTTAGTTCCTTACTTTGTGCGAGCAGAACATCTAACGACATTACAGCCAGTGGAGATGATGGAGTAAACAGCCCCTTGAAGGCAATAGATAAGAACATTGAAACCCGCTGGTCCAATTTGGGCTTGGGCTCATGGGTACAGATAGACTTGGGTGAAAATAGTGTCGTTTGCAGTGTGGGTATTAACTGGCACAGGGGAAACGAGCGTGTGAACACATTTGTTATATCATTATCTACCGACGGTAAAACATTTACCAATGTTTTTACTGGCAAAAGTGATGGTTTCTCTTTGACAGAACAGAATTATGATTTTCAACAAACTGTAGGCAGATATATCCGGGTTACGATTACTGGGAACAGTCAAAATATGTGGGCAAGTATAGCGGAGTTGAAAATTTACGGTCACCCATACTTCCCTGATCAAACTGAAGATGATCTTTATTGTGCAGATGCTTCTATTCTAGAAATAACAGCCCCTAGTCAAGAAGGACATCCTCCTCAAAATGTACTGGACAACAATTTTGCAACTGTCTGGTCCACTTACGGAGTTGGATCTTCGATAGAATTTGATTTGTCAATAAAAAAGAGCATTTGCGGTGTAGACATTGCGTGGTATAAGGGAAATGAAAGACAAGCTAATTTTGTAATATCTACATCACTTGATGGAAAGTCGTATAAACCAGTATTGACTGCTACAACCAGTGGAAAGACAGTATCGTATGAGAATTATAAGTTTTCTGAAACACTTGCTCAGTATGTGAAGATTACTGTTAATGGAAACACCCAGAATAATTATGCGACTATCGCGGAGGCTAGAATAAAGGAAGGAGAAAACATCCGCTCATCTGAGTGTATTGAAGGGGAAGTTCACGAGGTAAAGACTTCTGGTAGCCAGGCAAGTTTTCCTGGTAATAACGTTCTCGATGATGACCTTAATACCAGATGGTCCAATAACGGAGTCGGTTCTTGGATACAACTCGATCTAGGGTCTAGTAACAAAATTTGTGATATCAACATTGCTTGGTATAAGGGAAATGAGAGACAAAATAATTTTGTCATGTCTACCTCTACTGATGGGATAAAGTTCTCGAACGTTTTTGGCTCCAAGAGTAGCGGCTCTACGACAGATATGGAAAAATATGATATTGACGATACTAATGCAAGATACATAAGAATAACTGTCAATGGAAATACTCAAAATATCTATGCTAGCATAACCGAAATATCCATCGGCATAACTTCCATTCCCAGTTCAAATGCTTATTCCATTGGTGCAGCAGGAGATTGGGGCTCCGGTAGGAATGATAATTGGAAGAAAACAGTGAAACTAATGGTGGATAACAAAGTAAATCTAGCACTCGGACTAGGTGATTATTCATATTCATCTGTAAGTGATTTTCAACCAGTAGTCGATGAATTAAAGAAGGCAGGAATTCCAATGAAAGGTGGTCATGGTGATCATGATTCGTACTCTTATGCTGAATTATTTGGACAGCCGTCGATGGTTTATGCATTCAATGCAGGATCGGCTCGGATAATCATCCTAGATTCATATGAATCCCCATCATCAAACGCAGCAACCCTTGAAAAAGAACTTAAAGCAACAAGTCAACCCTGGAAAATCGTAGTAGTGACAACTCCACTATATACAAGCCCATCAAATCATGATCCAGACGACAAGCTTACCAAAGCGTTACAACCACTGTTCGATAAATATGGGGTGGATTTGGTATTGTGGGGCGATAATCATAATTACGAGAGGATAAAGGTTCCCAATAAACACACGCTTTTCATACAGTCTGGAACTGGCGGAGAATCTCATTATAAATTTGACGGACAAATAAAGGAATCTGTGTATCAAAATGATACTGATTTTGGTATTACAAAATTAACCATTGATAGCAATACACTCTCTGGTCAATTTATCGCACATAGTGGGAAAACATTAGACATCTTCAATCTATCAAAGTAACATTTAACATTCGAACCACTATATTTGAATTCGTTGGCTAATCTCTGCAAACCACTTAATCCTTAATCCTAGCTGTCTCAGGGCCTATAAATAGCCGAGTATACAAGCTATCGAAGAATATGCCGAACCGAATTATCATTTTAGTACTGATTGTTTCTTGTTCTCTAGTATTTGTTTTTTTGAATTTAATGCCTATGACAGCTGATTCATCACCAGGTCCTCATTGGACTAATGGAACTAGTATGCCCAGATCCATATTTGAAGTCTCAGCAACAGTCTTGAATGGAAAAATATACGTTGCAGGCGGTCAAGCAAATGATGGTGATCTACTAGATACTTTATTTGTATATGACCCAAATTCAGGAAAATGGAATCTTGAAACTTCTTTACCAGTTGCATTGGACCATTCAGCACTTGCATCATATGACAATAAACTTTATCTGGCAGGTGGCTTCCTAGAACACAGGATTCCAACTCCTCAATTATTCATTTATGATCCAGAAACAAAGTTATGGCAAGAGGGTGAACCTATGCCGACTGCTCGAGCTGGTTTAACTTCTCAATTCGTTGATGGCATATTGTATGTAATAGGAGGTAGTTCAGGCGACAATTCCGGCGCGTTAGGCATAAACGAAGCCTACGACCCCAGAACCAATTCATGGACAGAAAAAGCTCCCATGCCCACTGCCAGACATCATATCTCCTCTACCATAGTCGACGGCGCGATAATTGTCACTGGTGGCAGAGTTACAGAAGTCCCTTCAAGTCTTGACATCAATCAAGAATATTACCCAGAGAATAACAGTTGGGTGGAACTTGCGCCCATGCCGACAAAGCGTAGCGGATTAGCATCAGTTACTGTTGATGGGAATGTTTATGTAATGGGAGGCGAGAAAATTTCTGGCAGTTTTAATATCCTTGAAAAATATGATCCCAAATCAGATAGCTGGACTATTGAACCAGATATGCCAACGCCTCGACTCGGTCTTGATGCAGTAAATTTAGACGACAAGATTTATGCCATAGGAGGCAAAACTAATCAGTCTTCAAAAAGCGCCACAGATGCAATTGAGATTTTTTCCCCGTATTGAGTAAATTATTTGGTAACTTAAATCATCAACATGGCAAAAATAGTATTAAGCAGATATCTAATGTCATTACCATACATTAAATGAATGTATTAGACAGGGACAATTCTGTAAATAGTTCCTTTGCCATATGCAAGTACGTAAAGATATCCATCCGGTCCAACTTCAAGATCAGTTATGCCAGAAAAACCTTCTGCAAATTTTACGGCATCTAATTCTTCTGGAGTATTGGCTATCTTGTCAGATAGAGGACCGTCTAGTAACAGACTTTTCCTGTCACGGTTCAAATCAAAATGATAGATATTGCCATTCTTAATATCGCTTACAAAAAGATCGTTTCTATATTCCAATCCGAATTTATCGGAATTGAAAAATTTAACTGCTGTTACACCCACAGTGTTGAAAAAAGTAAATTCAGGTTCGCTGTATCTTCCTTTTCCGTCAAACTCAGCCAACTCAGCAGGATTTGATTTAACATTTAATGGCTTACCTTCCTTATGTTCCCATATTCCTTGAACATCCTTCCATCCACTATTAAAGCCAACGCTAACTAAATTAATTTCATCCCCAAAATCAGGACCGTTTTCTGAATCCCACAGGTTACCTGATACAGGATCGAAATCTATTCCAAAACTGTTACGTATTCCATAGGCATAGTATAGATTCAAAGGATATTCATTTCCCAAATACCCATTTTGCAAAGGCTGACCGTCTTTTCCTATTCGTAACACACCCCCAGTCGTATCAGGTTCTCCTCCGTCTTTATAGTTCTGTGCTTTTGTAGTATGACCCATAATATCGCCTACAACCAAGAATATACTATTATCAGGTCCAACAATCATCTTTCCGCCATTATGCGCCGGACCCGGAACAGCCGGTATTTCCAATAAAAGCTTTGGATTACTCAGTTGAGTACGATCTTGCAGTAACTCGTATTTGTAGAGTCTATTCCCTTTGGGTTCCATATCAGGCGGACAATTGTCAGGAATTGGACAATTGTCAGATGTTGCGTTAGCCTCAGTGTAGTATAGATAGATATTTTTTGAAGCATTTTTTGATCCTAATGTGATGACTCCCAGCAACCCTCTTTCATTCTCACTGGACACGTTTACGTCAATCAACGGACTATCTTGCAGTTTCCCATTAAGGACTCTCTGTACTGTACCCTTATTTTTTTCCAACACAATAATGTCATTAGGCTTACTGGAATCAAGAAATAGCATATCAGTTGGAGACTTGAGTCCCTTAGCAACAATCTCAATCTTGAATTTGTCTGCAAATTCATTCGTTAATCTAGGTGATGATGGAGATGGAATGCCAAGGTTGCTGTTCTTCTTAATAGTTGACTTTGTGATGGAGAAACGATCCTTTATTGTATTGTTATTATCATGAAATTCGCCAACTAAAGTAGTCCTGTTTTTGGTAAATGCCAAATTTAAGAATCCGTATCCATAAAACTGTTTGGCAGTAAAATTAGCAGTACTGGTTAGATTATGAATAACGTTACTACCAGCTGTACCAACAATTGCAAAAATTTGTCCTTTTGGATCCGCATAATCTGAAACGTCATGATCAGTTATGATAGGATCTGATGAATTCTCTTTATTATAGCTAATAGGAAATGATCTTTGATAATTATGTGTATGAGCCTGGAGTACTATATCAACACCATATTTCTCAAATAGTGGATGGTATGTATTTCTAAAATCAACGATTGACCCAACCATCCCAGGTGAAGTATAAGCAATCTTATGATAAAAAACAACAATCCAATTAATAGTATTGTTAGAAGCTGCCTTTTTCAAATCATTTTCTACAAATCGATATTGCATTGACGCCTTTTCGTAAGAATCCTCAGTGGACATCGTCATAAAGTGCACATTCTGATAATCAAAAGAGTAAAATTGTTTGGTAAGATTAAATTGTTTCATGTATCCATCAAGTCGTTCCTTTGCCGGTGCCTCGACGTCGTCCAAGTATGCCTTATCATCATGATTTCCAATTGCAATTTTCATTTTATCTTTTATAGGTTTAATTATTTCAAGCCAGCATCCAGCGTCGTTCCTATATGCGTAATCGCCCAATCCAAGAACTAATTCAGGATCATCGTCGACTATATTATCTGCAGTATTTTTAGTATTATTGGTGCAGCTCCAGTCACCTGCAGCAGCGATATTAAAATCGCTCCAGTTTGTATTGTCCTGACTATAAGCATGGTGTGAATAGTTGTCGCTGATAAAATTTGCCAATTGGATTTGAAGCACAAAAACTAACGGAGCTAGTATTATTATCTCAAGTAACATACTTTTTTTAGAAATAATAAGCTTCAAGTTACTTCTTCAATAGGAGGATATTTACCAATATATACTGTATTTCTCGATCATCAGAGTCATTAAGAATCTATTCAGTTCAATAATTGGTCTATTTAGCATTATTTTTTTCTGGAACTAGGTTGGATTTACAACCATTCTATGTCCTAGCCAATAAATAATGAGCCCAGCAGTAG
>JARBAV010000115.1 GCA_029237515.1 Nitrososphaerales archaeon | reverse complement strand
TGATATTCCAATAATCTCAGATGGTGGAATAAGGACATCTGGTGACGCTACTAAGGCGCTTGCGGCTGGAGCATCTTCAGTGATGGTTGGAAGTCTCTTTGGAGGCACAGATGAAAGTCCTGGCAAGACACTCGTTAAGAATGGTAAGAAATTTAAAATGTACAGAGGAATGGCTTCCTTTTATGCATCTTTGGGTAGAAAGTATCGAGAGGAGGGTTCACAGGTTATCGAATCAGACGATCTGAATGATTACGTGCCAGAAGGGGTAGAAGCAATGGTAAGTTACAAAGGGAGCGTGGTTGACATAATTAGGCAGTTGGTTGGAGGTCTTCGTTCTGGGCTTAGCTACTGTGGTGCAAATACAATAGCAGAAATGCAGAAGAATGCAAAGTTTATAAAAATCACTTCTGCCGGGTATACCGAAAGCCTTCCCCATGACGTTGAAGTAGTATGATTTCTTAACTATGACAAATCCATCAAAAAAAGTTGAATATAGAATATATATCTGATTTACATCAATTTCAATCCATGTCGTCGACTTTGAAAAGATTGTTGACAGTCTTGCTTCCCTTGATTACGATACTGTTAGTTTCCTCCCCCGTCTACGCTCAAGTTACAATCTTACCTGGCACCGATCTCCCTGAAATTGAAATTCAACAACAAAACCAATCCACTCCAGACCAACCTCCTCAACAGCAAACTACAGAATTGACTACCAATCTAACAACAGGCCTTGATACCAACAGCGTCTCCCTGAAACTTGCGACTGCTCATTACATACCCTTAACGGTCGATCCGGGGAATCAGGTAAAGCTCTTTGTTGACTATAACGTATCAAATCCAGAGGTAGTCAACAAACCAATAAATGCTATAATGGAGGTATACGCCACAAACGAAACTCTTATCAGAACATCTTCTTTTCCTTCGCCTATAATTGCAAATGAGACAGGTACAATTCAACTTGCAACCACTTTCAATGACGATGCATTAAAGAATGTTACAGCTGTAGTTACAGTTACCGATCCATCGAAAGAATCTCCCATATCAGAGCCTCTAAGAGTTCCACTCACACTAGGCCAAGTAATTGAATGACACTGCAATTTCACCAGTACCTAACTTCTGTTTTTTATTAATTCATGAATCCATACAAGGGCCGACCGACATATGGCTTCTCCCATGGCATCTTGTTTGATTTGTTCTCGAACGACCTCTCGTAAGTATTGTGAGTACCATCATAAATCGTACGACAAATTAGCTTCAGAGTATGTAACTTGGAAGAGAGCATTAGGAGAAATGTCATGGGAGGATTATCTAAGAAAATTACTTGAGCTGCAAGAAACTGGTTCCTCTATAAAAGATGTAATAGCGAAAGAACTAGGAATACCCTAGATCATCCGTAGTTAAATGGAATCTGGAATATAGCTGAAGGAAAAACAAAACGCAAAGAAATTAGAAGTTAAAAAAATATTCTGTAGAGGTCAAAGCTCTGGACGACTGATCACATGTCGCCCATGCCACCCATTCCACCTGGAGGCATGCCTCCACCAGGCGGACCTCCAGCTGATTTACTAGCTGCAATAACATCATCTATGCGTAGGATCATCGATGCAGCTTCAGTTGCTGACTTGATTATTTGTTCCTTTACGATAACGGGTTCGAGAATCTCTAACTTGGAAATATCTGCAATTCTTGCGTTTCTAACATCGATTCCGGCCCATTTTGATCCCTTCGATTGTCTGGCCCTCAGGTCGGTCATTGCATCGATTGGATCCATACCGGCATTTTGACCTAAAGTAAGCGGGATGACCTCCAATGATTCGGCAAACTTCTCCGCGGCCAGTTGTTCTCTGCCAGAAAGAGTGCCTACCCAATCTCGCAATTTCCCGGCTACGTACGCTTCTGGTGATCCTCCTCCAGCAACTATAGCTGGCTTCTCCAAAACGTCCTTGGTGACACTTAATGCATCATGTAACGATCTCTCAGCTTCATCTACAACTCTTTGAGAGCCTCCTCGTATAAGTATCGTAACTGCTTTTGGATTCTTACATCCTTCTATAAAGACCCACTTGTCCGTCTCAACCTTTCGCTCTTCCACTAGATCTGCAGCGCCGAGATCCTTACTTGAAAGGTCTTCAAGATTGCTTATAATTCTCGCACCCGTCGCCTTTGCGAGCTTTGTCATATCACTTTCTTTGACCCTTCTAACTGCCAAGATATTGGCCCTTGCCAAATAATGCTGTGCAATATCATCAATGCCTTTCTGACACACGGCAACATTGGCACCTGCGGCGAGGATTTTATCTACCATGTTTTTCAGCAACTTGTTTTCTTCTTCTAGGAATAACTTCATCTGATCAGGGGAGCTAATGTTGATCTTTGCATCAAACTCTGTTTTCTCTATTTCAAGAGCCGAATTGATGAGAGCGAGCTTTGCTTTCTCGATTCGTTTTGGCATTCCCCCGTGAACAACTTCTTTATCGAGCACTATGCCCTTTATCAATTTAGTATCTCGCAATGAGCCGCCAGCCTTCTTCTCAACTTTAACATCATCCAAGTCTAATCGATAACCGCCGGTTGATTTGTCAGCAATTTGAAGGGACGCAGTAACGATCAATTCTGCCAACTGATCTGAATCTTTGGAAACCAATTTTGTTTGCATCGAAGTCTTGGCGATTTTTGTAAGTTGATCTTTCTCGTTACCATGGACTTTCATTGCAACATTGTTGAGTATTTCAATCGCTTTGATGGCGCTTCTTCTATAACCATCAACTATGATGGTTGGATGAACATCCTTTCCAATCAACTCTTCTGCCTTCTCGATCAGTGCTCCTGCAAGGACGACTGCAGATGTTGTACCATCTCCCACTTCATTATCTACAGACTTTGCGACTTCTACCATCATCTTTGCGGCAGGATGCTGTACATCGATTTCTTTAAGAATTGTAGCCCCATCATTTGTGATAGTCACATCACCAAGAGAATCTACGAGCATCTTGTCCATCCCTCGTGGACCCAAACTTGAGCGGACTACCTCCGCTATCAACTTTGCTGCAGTTATGTTATTCTTCTGTGCGTCACGACCCTTAGTCTGACTAGAGCCTTCTTTCAATATTAAGACTGGCATTCCACCAGCTGTTCCTTGTTGAATTGACATATCCTCTATTCACCTAAAATATACTCAATAAAGGCGTGGATTGGGATATATTAAATTTACTAACTGCTTAAGCGCATACTTTCTGTGATGAGTGTCACTAGAATCTAATCTAAATAGAAAGTGGATCTACACTCAGACGAGCCATAACGATACCCAAAAAAAGCTTCTAGGAATGAATAGTCATTGATGAATTTCAGACCACATACCAAGTGTTATAAGGATTGTGGTGTTGTGGTGTTGTGGTGTTAAAGTACGCTATAACAAGGTGTCTCGATCTCATGTTCTGTGACTATATTAATCACAATACATTGTTGATCTGCATTCCAAAAGATAACCTCATAACTTCAGTTCAGATTGGATCAAATGAATAGAATGATTTGAACACAAGTCACTTGGTATTCAAGGAATCCAATACAAATCTAGCTTGTCGATAATGAGCAGCATCGACCATCTTTCCATCCACAGTTACTGCGCCAATGCCCTTGCCATTTTCCACTGTTTCTTGCAATGCCTGTACAACCTTCCTAGCCCATTCAATTTCATTATTGCTTGGAATAAAGACACTTGTTACTGGTTCCAATTGCTTGGGATGAATGACGCACTTGCCCTGATATCCTAATCGCTTGGCAGTTCCAGCATCACGCACCAATCCTTCTATATCATCAACTTTTTGCCAGATTGCATCTATTGCACCAATTCCGGCGGCCCTGGCATCGATTGGAATCTTTGCACGCGCAAAAGAATATTCAACACCGTCTTGAACATAATCCAGTCTCATGTCATAAAGAAAGTCAAACACTCCAAATACCAACATATTCACTCGTAAATCAGCTGTTGCAATTGAATACGAATTAACTAGTCCCCGAGCAGACTCTATCGACGCCATCAATCCCATTTTCTTGCTCATTGTTTTCTGACGTTCCAATTCGATCAACCTCCTAACTAGGTGTCTAACTTCCTTTTCATCGTTGACCTTAGGGACAACCACTCCGTCTATTTCATCACTTACTATAGCATCGAGGTCCTGGATCGCGATACCTGATTCGTACGAATTAACTCGAACGTACACGTTTCTGTTGCCATAATCTTCCTTTTTGTCCAGAGCTTCTGACACAATATCTCTAGCATTCTGCTTTTCATTTAAAGGAACAGAATCTTCCAAATCAAAGCAGATTATGTCCGCATTCAGGGACCTAGCTTTCTCGACGAATCTCTTGTTGTTCCCCGGTATAAACAATAACGTTCTGAACATTCACTAAGGGTGAGCTTAGAGCTTGTGAGGAGTTGTCAGTATTTTTCCTATTTGTTCGGCCTTTGCCATCATCACATGACCTTGAACCATATCACTAAAAGGTAATACTGTACTGATCAATGGCTTAATCTTGCCCTTGTTTGTCCAGTGTATTACTTCTTCAAGCTCTGCCTTCGTTCCTTGGGTTGAACCCAGTAAATTAGTTCCTTTAAAGAAGAGATACCGAAGGTCGATTGAAGAATCGTATCCAGTCGTTGCTCCTGTCGCCACTAACGTTCCGCCCATCTTGAGAAGAGATACTTCCTCTGCAAAAGTAGCTTTGCCAATATGCTCAAACACTACATCAACACCCTGTTTGTTTGTAATATTTCTGACCTTTTTGTACCAATCAGGTTCCCTGTGGTTAACGACATGATCGGCTCCCAATTCAAGGCATTTGTCCATCTTCTCTTTGCTACCTGCCGTAGCGATGACATCACAGTTATACAACTTCGATATCTGAATTCCTGACATTCCAACCCCACTTGTACCACCCATAATTAGCACCGTTTGACCTGGAATTATCTTGGCCCTTCCTACTAGCATGTGCCATGCCGTCATTCCCACCATGGATATTGCTGCGGCGTCATTGAATGACACATTATCAGGCAGCTTTGCTACATTGACTTCTGGTAAATGGGTATATTGTGCAAATCCTCCCCATAGAGGACCGGTCTGAAACCCCCAAATTGTTCTTTCAGCACAATCATATTCACGGCCCGAGGTGCAAAAATTACACACCCTGCAGCTCATATTAGAATGTGAAACCACACGATCTCCAACCTTAATCTTAGTAACGTTTTCACCAACTTCAGCTACATGACCGGCAGAATCACTACCGGAAATATGCGGCAGAGGTATCTTAACAGGATCCCCCCAAATTGCCCAAAGATCGTTGTAATTATATGCCGCCGCTTCCACTTTTATCATGACCTCGTTCTGGCCTAGCTTCGGCATATCTGTATCTTCGATCTTTACATTCGTAGTAGGATCCTTGCTATATTCTCTGAAAATGGCTGCTTTCATGAAGTTGAAAACCCCCCCTAGACTTAATATAGTTAACTCAAAGGAGTCG
>JARBAV010000114.1 GCA_029237515.1 Nitrososphaerales archaeon | reverse complement strand
GGATTCTAGTGATCGATGATAATCCAGATATTGTATTTACCATACGTGTTGGACTAGAGAGTGATCCAACTTTACAGGTTGATAGTTTCGATAATCCAGTTACTGCTTTAGTAGAATTTAAGCCCAATTTTTACGATTTATTACTAATTGACATTAACATGCCTTTATTAGACGGTTTTCAATTAGCCCAGAATTTAGTACGGAGGGATCTTAATGTCAGGGTTTGTTTTATGACTTCAGGAGAGATAAATATGGCTGCAGCAAGAGAAGCGCATCCTCTCAAGAGTATTGGCTGCTTTATCAAAAAACCAATTGCTACAGAACAACTATTAAGACGCATTAGAGCAGAGTTAGAGTAAAATCAGAATTAGATAACCAGATATTTCATATGAAGTATGAACTGAGTTCATTTCGATACCAGAATGCTGTACAAAATTACAAGAAATAACATATCGATATCATACAACAACAACAACAGAAGATAACAAAAGGTGAACCATTGTAGATACAAATATTATTAACATCAATGGATAGGAACCAAAAAGAAGCTCTTATCATAGCTTTAGCTGAAAAAGGGAAAACTTATCGAGAGATCGCAAAAGAGGCAGGTGTGTCTCCGAATACGATTAAAGCCGTTTTGAATAGAGCTGGGTTGGACCAAATTACTTCGATATTCGCTAGAGTCTTTGAATTATACTCTCAAGATAAGACTCCACTGGAGGTAGCTATTGCGCTAGGTCTCAAATCTGAAGAAGTACTACGGTACCATCATGAGTATTATGCATTACTTGGATGCAACGAATTCACGAAAGTGTACTTGTGGGTAATGGATAACCCTTGGCCGTACGAGGGTTATCACAACTAGTAACTTCACAAAAGATATTGGTTATAAAGAAGGGAGGGAGCTGAGTAAAGTCCTAAATTGTAGTGACGGTGAAAGTGGTATTAACTATAATTCAGATACTTTATGGCTTCTAATTGGACATAACTTGGGGAGAAAATTGCTCCTATTTTTGGAACAAAATCTCAGCAAACTAGTCTGTCCGACTTCTCGTAGTAAATTCACTTTTAACATTATTAACAATTCATGATCTGCAATATTGGAATATTGAAAAGGGATATCAAGTGTTCGAGGAGGTGGCTACAGTTACATCTTTCGTAATTTCGAATGTATTGCCAGAGGGCTCGTCATGAACTGTATACAACACTCTGTAATTCCCTTCTGGAAAAGGTGAAGATTGGGAGAGTGTTATTACCAGGTTTACTTCCTTATTCTGATGGTGAGAAATAATCTCCGATATGGGAAGATCTTGGAATCCTCCCAGGACATTACCTTCAGTGTCAGTTATCAGTAAATCTGCAGTGAAGTTCATTAAAAATTGTGATTCACCATTTGTTAGGTTAGATATGATCGGTTTATATGAAAACCCTACCGGTTCGGAGTATAATACTATATCCTCACCAGGCGCAAATGTATTCGATACACGCTCTTCATATACCCCATATCCTCCAACAGTCTCAGGTACAACAAATAAATCAAGTGAGGAGGCAAATGTTCCGTTGGAGGTAATGACTTCCTGTCCAGTTGTTGCATTGCCATTGTCTGTCTGCGCGGATGATAACTGAAAAGAGACAATCGAAGTGATACCGAATGCGAGGAGCATGACTATTAATGTTGAGTTCATCTCGTGAGATTTCCTGTATTCATAACCTCTTCTGTTGGCGCTGGAGGATTAGCACATCCAATACAGGTCTGGCTTTGATTTGGAAGTTCGCCGGGTTTTGCTTGCGGATTCTCCATTGGCATCCAACCCTGAGCTGAACTTTGGTTATAATTTTGAAGAGGGTCTTTTGTGTCAATCCTGTCCAATGTGGCATAGGCCATGTTAACAGTAATTATGGTTATTGCTAATGCTGCTACTGCAGCAAATACAACTAACGTTTGTATGTTCATTTGTTATCAGCATACTCAGTTAATCCCGTATCATTTAACCGTTTATACTGAATAGACGATTGTTATCCACATTCGTGTTGAGCGTGGACACGTCAATCCTGTAAATCGACGAGATATCGATGACAGACATACACCTAGTCACTGACGACCTACCAACTGAAGAGGAAATAATCCAATGCCAGAACTTGGACCGATATTGTAGTAACACAACAACCAGCTAATTCTCTTAGTCCCTTACCGTCTTGGTCAAATTCTGTTGCACAGACTTGGTTAATACCACCATTCGGTCAGTAATCTCTTATTTTTTACCAGATTCTTTTTAAGAGACAAGAGGGGTTTGACTACCATTTAGACCAGGACTATGAGCACTTCAACAAATGTGCAACTCGATTACAAGGGAAGTTAGAAGAATGCAAGAGATACAAATACGTTTGGGATCATTGGTGCGGGACATTTTTTTTGGTTCTATCGAGAAAATTTAAGAGACTTAAAAAGTCTAACAATAAAATAATTCGAGATTACAGATGGCACAGACGTATTTAATCTAAGTAGTAACTGGCATCCTTGATAGGACCAATTAATTTCAATCAGAGGATTACCGTGGAAGGACCGGTGGAAGACCATGTCCTACAGGACGTATTTGAATGGCTTTCAACAAGACAGAAATAGTCTCCTTTGATCCCTATTGTAGCCATTAATAGTGTGGTAGGTATAAACCAAATTCAAAACGATTCTATACCATATTTTATTATTGACAATGTTTCTTATCTCCACTCCCATACCTTAGATGAGCAGTTTCCCTCTTCGTCTACTTCAAATTCGAATACCCCTACTAAGTTATTGAAGTATGATAGCTTTCCTGAAGGGGCACGAAAGAACAAAGATCCACGAACGCTCATATTTCCAGGACTTGTAAATCTTCCTATTCCATACCCTTTCCATGTTGTCATCCCCTTGCCATCATTAGTTGTTGCTACTCCTTGTCCTTCTCCATACATTACACCCTCTTCTCCTTGTCTCATAACTATCCAATAAGTTCCTATATCACTCCCTTCTTCCCCCTTGTAATTTCCACTCATTTTGAAAGAGCTCTCTATCTTAGGTGGATCGATATCTAACACTCTTTGACTTGTTATCTTGCCACTTTCCTCGACAATTTTATCTCCTAATGCCATTATGTAATAAATTTCAGTCCTATACTTAAGTAATCGCTTGCTAAGGTACTGGCATATGTTATAGATTCACGGGTTTGTGTCCTGTAAAAAGTAGTAGTTATTCTTCTTCTTTTACATCTTCTGATTCTATTTCTAACTCTTCGATTTTAATATGCTTCAGCCTCATAGGCGCCAAATGATCCGCCTCTTTGGAGTACTAACGCTCGCTCCTTCACTGGAACATCCGTTTGCCTTCTGATACTCGGCACACTGTTAAGGTAAGGAACCGTTAATGATAAAAATTTTGCAAAAGGATTCAAGTAGAATATCGCTACATCAGCAGAATAATCATCAAGGTCGAGTCTAAATCGAGGGCGTCATTAGGCCCCAATACTTCAGGATTCACCCAAGCCAGATATGAAAGGTCTCGAGGCGGCTAATTGCGTCGCCCGAAAAGGTGAACACCTCACTGAATTTGAACTGCAATCTTTCGTCGCCTCTTTTAGTAACGCTCCCACTGCCCGTCACAACAACACTGTCTCCCTCTTCGATCATGCGATCAATGGTGAGAACAGGATTTCCCTCAAAGCCTTCATTTTCGATCTCGGCGTCGAAGGCATCCTTGCCTTTGAGAGTTTTGTATCCATGAAGTACCCATACGATATCGTCTGATAGACATGACAATATTTGGGCGTGATCGCTGCGGCGGAATCCTTCGATATATTTCTCGATAATGATCCTATGTGCAGACATGTAATAATCTCCTAGGCTTTCAGGCACGTTTATTCAATTGAATGTATTCCATTATTATTATTTAATTATATCATACTAGGATTCTTGTAGATTATCTTGTCTTGTTCGACCTTGCAGTCTAGATATGCACGAATGCTACGTCTGTAAACTCAATAGATTCGCGTTCGAACACTGAAGACTAAATCATGTTCTTGCCTGAACAGGTTAGAACTTATGATGGCAACGATCTTATGAATGAAGCTCGTGAAGAGTATTAGCTACGTGGACTGCTTCGACACCATAAAACTAGGTTTGAAAGCTAACCTTTTCTTTATAAAGAAGAAAGTAGTGATCATGCATGTATAGACATAGTAATCAAGTAAGGTGTTCCATATCCAGACTTTATATTAACCAAAGATGATATTAGAATACAAAAAACATGACAAATAGGATCAGCGAACATAACACTCATAGCTATAGTAAATCCGATCTTCATGGATTTCTACACTTACTACAACAGCATAATGATCTTCTCACAATCGATAAGCAGGTTAGCCCAAAGTTTGAGCTGGCAGCTATTTCATATAAACTCGATCGAAAACAAGCCATATTGTTTGAACATGTAGAAGGAAGTAGAATGAGCGTCGTCACGAATGTCTTGGGTACCAGGAAAAGGTTTTCACTAGCCATTGGGACTGACGATCCTACAACGATCCATTCTCATATTCTAGAATCAATGTCAAATGCTTCCTATGATAAGACTATTGAAGATGAACCTCCATTTCGTGATAATTCTTCAACAGATTTGTATGATTTACCTATCATAATGCATTTTGAAAAAGATGCAGGTCACTATATTACATCTTCAATAGTTTACGCAAAAGATCAGGAAAGAGAAAATCAAAACTCATCAATTCATCGTTTCCTAAGATTAGATCGTAATCATATGGTAATAAGAATGGTAGAGGGGCGCCATCTTCATAAATGCTATTCTTTTGCCAAAGAACATGGAGAGGACTTAAAAGTTACGGTTGTCGTAGGTGTTCATCCTGCAATTAGTATAGCCTCTGCGTACCAAGCTGCATATGGTTTTGATGAAATGAACTTAGCAAATTCCCTACTTAAAGGAGAGCTTTCATTCAGTAAAAGCGACTATTCTGGTCTATATGTTCCTACCTTCTCAGAAATTATTCTCGAGGGCAGAATTCTTCAAGACGAAACAGCTGAGGAATGGATGGTCGAGATGCTCAAAACATATGACATTAAGCGACAACAGCCTGTATTCGAACTTGATAGAATTAAATTTAGAAATAATGCTTACTTTCACGATATTCTACCAGGATTTTCTGAGCACCGATTATTAATGGGACTTCCAGTGGAAGCAAAATTATATGAAGGAGTAAAAAATGTTGTGTCTTCTACTAAGACAGTTCACTTATCAGATGGAGGTAGTAATTGGTTAACCGCAATAATACAAATTCATAAACGGCTGGAAGGCGAATCCAAGAATGCACTGTTGGCCGCATTCGCAAATCATCCATCATTAAAGATAGCTATAATAGTTGATGATGACATCGACCCGACTGATGCAGTCTCAGTCGAATATGCTATCTCTACACGATGTCAAGCAGACAAAGGGCTCTTAATAATTCCTAATTCAAAAGGTTCCAGTTTGGATCCTTCTAGCGACCAAGTTAACTTATTGACTACAAAATTGGGCATTGATGCCACAGTTAGTCTTCTTAAAGATAAAGAACGATTTGAAATTGCACGTATACCTGGAGAAGACAAGATAGACCTATCACACTACATACCTCACAAGTTATTAGACAATACAAAGTAGTAAGCAAGTATATCATTAGGTACAAGGGATATATATTAGCATGCATAAATTTGAGTTCCGGTTACTACTATTCATTATAATAAATGGATAAATTCTCTAACAGATCCTTAAGTCCTGTGAATATGTCAAGTAGACGAATACCGATTTGAGTCTTCTGAGTACTACAATAGTAATAGGGAGATCTACTGTGCATTACTTTTCTCAAAGAAAATTATGCTAGTAGTAGGCCCCGATAGGAGTATCTCAATGTATATAATGAAGAAATAAGGTTTGACGTCAGCGCTTGAGACCTTTGAATAAGGGTATTAAATTCTCAATTTAATAACATAATTAAGAAGAATTACATGTTAAACCATAGAGAATAATAAGGAGGTTGATAAATAATATTGGAAATGGTGAGTCCAAGTACTACTAGGACAATAGCAGCTATTTTATTGCCGCTAGCTATGATTGGCATTCGAGAACTGATGAAGAGATTCGGACCTAGACTATCAAAAAGGTGAATAATCAAAGTTGCTTACACCACATTCGTAACATGTTACAGCAGATAAAAGTATCTAATGTCAAAGGCGAGTTTATTTAGTTAGTATGGAATATGGGTGAACACTAGAATGACCCTCGAACAAGTGAACCTTTGATATTCAAAAAAGGTGAAGGATCATAGAGACTGACTAGTGGCAAGTTCAATCTGGTCTGTATACGTACTCGAGATGCCATCCAGATCAGGTAGTCAAGAATCGCGGTAAGCTTCTAGATAAAGGATACTTACAATCATCTTATGATTAGAAGAATGTAGAAAGGAAGGGAGAGGTTGGCTAGCAAAACGATCGCTACGTTTTCAGGTAATTCCTAAAGTTGGCACGTTCAAATCAAAAAACAAAATCTTAGATACCTGATTCTATAATATGATCATATGATACATGTTTCTGAATTCCAAAGGTCGGAACTTGACCCAAAGTTCTTCAGCGAAAGTTGGGTCATGCTCATTCATTTTATGGGCAAAGTTTGCTGTGAAGAAACTCGTTGTCCTCTTACACATGATATACTGACGAGAGCGATGATGATGGCTAAGGAAATAGTCCAATGACTACGACAATTATATGGCCAGAATTACCACTGGCTGAGTGGAAGGACACTTATGAGACACTTCATATGTGGACTCAAATCGTGGGAAAGATTCGATTAGCACTCACGCATCTCGAGAATCACTGGTGGAATTCTACCCTATATGTGACATCTCGAGGACTCACCACATCTCCTATGTCATATCATGGTCGACTATTGCAAATGAGCTTCGATTTTATAGCTCATCTCCTAGTCATCGAAACTGCAGAAGGCTATACAAAAACTGTCTCTCTAAGACCACGATCAGTTGCTGATTTTTATCAAGAAACGATGTTATCATTGGCATCACTTGAAATGCCTATAACGATTTGGACCACGCCAGTAGAAGTGCCCGATAGAACTCCATTCGAAAAGGATCAAGAACATGCAGCATATGATCCTGAATATGCACATAGGTTCTGGCGAATTTTGGCTCAAGCTAGCAGAGTGTTTACAGAGTTTCGTTGTAGGTTTACAGGTAAGGTGAGCCCAGTTCATTTTTTCTGGGGAGCTTTTGATCTGGCAGTGACCCGTTTTTCCGGACGTCCAGCACCTGCTCATCCGGGAGCTCCAAACGTAGCCCAATTTGTGCAGGCAGAAGCGTATTCGCACGAGGTAAGTAGTTGCGGATTTTGGCCTGGTGGTGGTCCTATCAATGAACCAGTTTTCTACGCCTATGCCTATCCAGAACCCCAAGGCTTTAAAGACTATTCAATCCAACCACGTGAGGCTTTCTATCATACTGGGATGGGAGAATTCTTACTGTCGTACGAAGTGGTCAGAACGGCAAATTCACCTGATGAGACATTATTGAATTTTTTGCAAACCACCTATGAAGCGGCTGCGACAAATGCCAACTGGGATCGTAAAGCATTGGAGCGCCGATGAGCACCTAGCATTTCACCATCAGCCTGCAACATGCATTGTGGATGAATGCAACGTACATTTTTAATTTATACTGCTATACATCACCTATCATTGTTTCTTGCAGAAAATAAATCAGATTTAATTTAGCGCTTGTTTTTTCTTAAAATAGAAAAGCAATACAATCTACTCACTATCAGAAACATGAATAATAAACATCTCCTGATCGTAGTTGCATTGACAGTTATGTTGATTGGCGCAACAGCACTCTCAACAACAGATAGTGCACTCGCTGGGAAGAAGAAATATGAGAAGTCTCAAGCCGCATCTCAAGCCAACGCATGTGGCAATGGAAAAATGCCGTTGGATGTTTTCTGTCAAAATCTCTTATCGCAAATACAGGGAGACGGAAACGCAGTAAATATCATCGGAGTACAATGATTAGAATCGCCACGGTAGTCATCTAGTATATTACTTTTTTTATTTTGAAATTTTGTGACTGAATGTAATCTTGGGACTTTTTAAGATATTATGGTTGCAAGTTAAGATTTGTAGTAGAGAAGATTTTTTCATAATATTTGATATAATAGATATTAGATTTGTGTATCCGATTGTTTTTTCTTAATTGACATTAACTCCAAATGATAAGTATATCATGGGAATATGAGCTTTGGATTTCTTGCCATTATTGCGGCATTCATCTTTTTAATTACAGCATCAACTGTGATGGGTACACACATTGTATTTGCCAGTAGTTACGAAAAGAGCCAAGTCATATCACAGACTAATGAATGCGGTAATTATTGGTTTCCACTAAATGTCTTGTGTTCCAACGTGAGTTCTCAAGTGCAGGGAGATGAAAATAGCGTTGCCGTCGCGACTAGACAAGCAGAGGGAAAAACTGGATCTAGTGAAAACTTTACTCCATTTCCGTAGAAGTATTCGGCTCGCAATATGCTAAACTACTATTCCTATACTTTATGACCAATTTACAAACGTATTACAATAATAAATTGGACTTGTAGCACGATAGTTCAGATACAGTGATAGTCCTGTCAATAGTATCGGTATTCGCAGTAACTTCAATGATCGTTACTAGCAATAGTGTTGTACCACTAGCATTAGCACAAAATATATCCTCATCTTTACTTACAGAACAGGTCAAAGTGACTCACGAAATATCTGCGCCTATTGATCAAATTTGGAATATTGTTTCTAATGTTGATGAGGAGACAAGATATTGGCCAATAATGAAGGATATCAAAAATATCAACAAGACAGATAACATGGTGGATAGAGAGGTTACAGTCGGAGTTGGTCCCCAAGATACAAAAACTCATCAGTTCGTAACATTACATCCAGACCAAAAGTTAATACAAACAAATATTACGGAAGGGCCTGTGATTGGCACACGATTACTCACGTTGAACCCCATATCTGCCACTAATGCAACAAGGGTTGATGTGGTTTGGGATTTGGATATGAACAAGATCCCTGTCTTCGCGAGAGGTTTCGCAAAGGACAACTTTATGAAAGCAACTGAAGACGCATTGAGTAAAATAGAACAGACAGTCAAATAGATCCCTCATTTTTCCAGTCCCAAATAGTAAATTCTGCAGTTTGATATAGACCTAGGTACTACTGCAACCGATCCAAAGCCCAATTGAATTGATTATCTAGAATCCATTGACACTCCGTTTCATGTTATAGAAAATCAAGCTAACTCATCTGATGGGAACATGAAACAATAAGCTAATTTAGAATAATTGTTGGTTCGATATGTATAGATTATTATATATACTCAGAGCTTATTTGTTTTAGTCAATGCATCATTTTCTACGGTCCTGATCTGGTATGAACTTACGAATTCTGACATGGCTTTCGGATGACGGCAGGTTAATTCTAGCTGCTAGAATAATCAGGACCTTTGGTTATGGTTTTCTTAGTGTTATTCTGTCAATCTATCTTGCTCTACTTGGTTTCAACGGGGTTCAGGTTGGACTGATTCTTTCAACCAGCTTGATAAATGGTATATTGTTCAATGTGATAGCATCTTATTATGCAGACAAATTAGGACGAAAGAACCTTCTCATCATATATTCACTATTGATGTTTTCCTCTGGTATCATATTCTTTGTAACGAATAATTATATAGCGTTGATAGTCGCCGCATTTGTTGGAACAATCAATGTAACAGGCTCAGAGACTAGCGCGTTTCTTTCGATTGAGCAGGCAATATTGCCACGAACGAGCAGGGACATAAAGAAGAGAAATACGCTTTTTGCCATTTACAATTCGGCTGGAACTCTTGCAATGTCTGCAGGGATCCTGCTGTCAGGTTTGCCTACTGTCATTCAGCAATATATCAACGAATTATCTCTTGCGGAATCTATGAAAATACTCTTTCTCATCTATAGCCTATTAGGACTAGCATGTGTTCTAATATATTTACGCCTTTCAAAGGATATAGAAGTTACTGCAACCGAGAAAAGTTCACCATTCAATAGTACTGGCCAAGGACATGAGAAATTCAATAAGGGCAAGAAAAGTAATGGAGGTCAAAACCTACCTCAAAACAACGAACAGAGAAAGCTCTTGTTCTCTTCAATATTGTCTCCTAGATCAAAGGGGATTGTTACCAAATTGTCGGCACTGTTTGCCATTGATTCATTCGCTGGAGGGTTTGTGATCCAGAGCATAGTTTCATTATGGTTCTATGCAAGGTTTGGAGCAGATCTCTCTACAATATCGTACATTCTATCAATTTCAGGAGTGGTAACCGCTATCTCATTCATGGCTGCTGCAAGGATTGCTGACAAAATCGGTTTAATCAATACAATGGTTTTTACTCATTTACCAGCCAACATTCTTATAATTGTCGTAGCATTTGCTCCGACACTTCCTATAGCTGCAATCCTCTATCTCATTAGAATGGCTCTCTCACAAATGGACGTGCCTACAAGACAATCTTACATAGTATCAGTAGTTAAGGATGAAGAAAGAACGGCTGCAACTGGAATAACTAACATTTCACGAAATATATCTCAAACCTTATCGCCATCATTAGCCGGATACATTATACAATCCCTTTCATTATTTTTTGCTCCTTTTCTAATTGGAGGGATTCTGAAGGTGATTTACGACATCGCTTTATACTTCAGCTTTAGAAATATAAAACCCCAACAAGAAGCGGATAATGGAAACGAATGAGCTTCTTTTGAAGTGCCTTTACGTGACAATTCTGTCTTCCTTTAATTTTGCATTTTATTTTAGTTTTCTATCGTATTCACCTTCCTTGAAGATTTCACTCATAGATCGTGCACACCAGTTAGGGTGTTGGTGTTGGTTCTGGACTTGTTTCCTTTGACAACGAATTCCTATGATAATAATATATTGAAGGTAGTCTGATAGTTTGATATATGGAAGAGTGGGATCCTGCTACGAATGATTTTATATTGCGATGCAACAGCTGCTTTCGCACTAGCAAAAAGATTCAGATCATTCGTACCTCACGCGAAAAATACTTCTGCGAAGAATGTCTAGGCACATTTGATTTATGTCATAGTTGATCTTAAATTAATGGTGAAGATATCACTTAAAATCTGGAACTTCCAATTTGGATATTAGTTATTAGTCATTCGCTCGGTAGTCATACACTAAATTATCAACTAATATGGAGGGGGGACAGGATTTCAGGGTTTGTTGTTAAAACTCTTTATTAATCAAATATTATTAGTCTGATTGACCTACAATATTATGTGTGAAAGTGACTAAAGCTAACAATAACTGGTATTATAAGGAAGCTTCTCTTCAGTCACCAAATTCGCGTCGACTTTTATTAGAAAAATTTTTGTTTAAGATTGCCAGAAATTGGATCTCAGGTGATACCTATGAAGATGCCTTATCATCGGCGAGAATTTCTAATGGCAAAGGAATGTCTGCCATTCTCAATTTTCTTGGAGAAGATACTACAGACGAAAGGGTAATTCAGCAGACGGTAAATGAGTACATTATGTTGCTAGAT
>JARBAV010000113.1 GCA_029237515.1 Nitrososphaerales archaeon | reverse complement strand
GGAATCTCAATTCTAAAGCAACTGTGAGGCTAAAATATAGATTATATAAAGCGTTAGTCATTAACAAAGACTGTCACGAGATGCAGAACCCAAGCCTCAAAAAGGACGAAATGAGAGCAAGGAAGATTTATCTTTATACCTTTTACTTCTGCGCTGCGACCATGTTAATCATCTTTATTTATGCACTGGTTCTGAGCGTAGCTGAGTATTTGAGCACGGGGAGAATTGTTATCGGAGAGGTGCTAGTAGATACTGAATTTCCGCTGCCTGGTATAGCGAAATTGGTCACCTATCTTATGATAGTTACCGTTGTAGGTTGGTATTGTGTCACTAAGATAGGTGGAGCTCAGGCAAAAAAACTTCCGAAGTCTTGGAAGGCTCTTTTTCAGCTCATTATACTTGCCATTGCTATTACAGCATTCTACGAATTCATCTACAATTTTGTAGTTTGGAACTCGTTTATTACAACTGATATGACCAATGGATTGCTAAGGCTGGATGACATCAATGTACCATACCCTAATCCGGAGACTCCCTGGAATCTGGTTTTTGCGACCAAGATGTCCTTTGCTGCCTTTCTAATCTCAGCCCACGGATTGTATGTAATTTCCAAGTCAGAAGAAAATAACTAGTAGTCATGCTGTCATTCAGATGTCTATATTAGCTGGCAAGAGAGGATTTTCGATAACCTAATCTAACGATGGCAAAACCCAGAGTTGTCGGTTTATGCACCAACTATAAGGGCTAGAACATGGATCTATTTGCCAATCAATACCATCTATTGCCAAGCTATATATAATAGATATTGCATACTAAATTTAGTTGCGAAATGGTAGATAAAGAATCAGTAAGCGGCAACGTAAAAGCGACAGAAGTGAACACGGCATACGAGACGGTTCGAGACAGTTTTATGCGAGCTATCGACGAAGTTGCTAAGGCCCAACCACAATATTCACAGTCAATATCAAACCTGCAGCTTGATTATATCCAGACTGTGAAGAATGTAGTACATACTACTTTTGCTGTTCAAAAGCAGTTTGTAGGTGATACCTGGAACACGTTTCCGAGCTCTTCAGCAGTATCAGACCAAATGGCTAGACAGACATCTGATTTCACAAACAACGCAATAAAAGCTATAGATATCAACAATCAATTGACTATTAATGCTATTGATGCCGCAAGAGAGAACCTTAAGGTATACAATAGGACCGTAGATACAATAACTGAGTATAATACGAATATCGCCAAGGCTTGGAATACATACTATAATGTGTCCCAACAACAGCAAAAACAATTCTTTACAAAACCATAGAGGATTATGGGGATACTAAACTCTAAGAATTTTTATCTTCCTTTTTTAACTTTTTTCTTCGGTATATTCGTGTCATCCTTTCTAGATCGATTGAAGACTTTACAATATTCCACGATTGCAGCGTTTCTATTTAAGTATTAATAATGCAATTCTATTTTTTTGAACCGACTAATTTACATATTAAAGTCATGAACCTGAAGAAAGAGGGAAGCTAGGGGCATGAGCGGTAAAGGAAAGATAAAATACCAAGGAGTATTCTAAACTTCTATTAAATATGTCAGCAAGCGACCACAACGATGCAGTATATCTCAAATACAAGTCTTTGGAAGACATGTTGAAAGTAATAGTTTATTCATCTCAGTCTGCACTGGGATTGACACCTATGTTATATCATTTACAACACAATAGTAGAGAAATCTTATTTATTCAAACTGGGGCGGTCGGTACTTCTACAGTGCACTATGTTGTGCAATCCAGTAAACCAGAAAAGAAATTCATTGAACTAAAGAGACTAACAGGGGAGTTTGTTTATGTTGATACGTTAGGGACCGATACTCTCTCCTTGTATGTTCCGATACTAGAATTAGAAAAGGTGTCTTATACATTTCCTTTCTGACCAGTGGGGGGTACTATCAGCTCAAGCAAACTGAATTCTATTTGTTTGATATAAGTGATGTACATAATTTCATTTGTAATTTCAGCAGTTTGAGCGTGTTATAGAGATCAATATTGAATTTCATTAATTGGTAGCAATTGTAATCCTTACTGTTTATAGGAATGTATACGCAAAGTTAAATATCTCAATCCACCTGTCCGCACGATTGCCTACTTGGTTGAATATCACCGCCCAATCTATGACTATTTTTCTGTCTAGGAGATAATAATAATAACAATAATAATGATAATCATCTAGTTCTAAGAACAAAATTGTACCGGTGTAGATTAGATTATTCCTTAGTTTTTATTTTGACTAATTAATTAAGTTGCCATAGATATTGATGCCCTCTATCAACTTCGATTGTCCTATGATGAAAAAAAGCATGATATCGATACTAGTAGCATAGACACTGGAAAATTGTCACTACATGACATTTTCAGATACTCATTGATGTTGGCAAGTATGTATTGATAATCTAGTTATTTGACAATAAATCCTCAGCTTGTCGTATATTTACTATACTAAATAGGGATCCGATCTTTAATGTTTATCAGGCCAATTTATAAAAATCGAACTCTTTATTCCTC
>JARBAV010000112.1 GCA_029237515.1 Nitrososphaerales archaeon | reverse complement strand
TGGATATAATATTCGCTGTTCCCTAAATAACAATTAAGTAAGTGATTGATAGGTTGATTTTTAATTGCTCAAAAAAGACTCATAAACTAACATATTACAAGCAGATTGGAAGCTTTGACTGTCCAGAATGTGCGATTGGGAAGAGATATGAGGAAACCAGCCCATTCATAGGATGCAGAGATCAACCTGCTTTACCTATTTGAACGAATACATTTGGTGCATTCTTGAATGGCTACCTCAGATCTAATATCCTAAAATTCAGTGGACTAATTTCTCGTCAGAAAAATAAACAATGCTTAAATCCTCCTCATGTGGTATTATGCAATCAGGACGTCATGCAGTGTCATACCAAGTAGCCAATTTGATCATGGCGATCGGAATTGAGTGGATTATTATTATCGTCGTAATTGTCTTGCTATTTTTTGGAATTAAGAAGATACCTCAACTTGCTAGATCGTTTGGAAAGGCTTCTGCGGAATTCCAGAAATCCAAAATAGAAGCAAATAGAGAATTACAACGATTGAAGGACCAAACAGACGTATCTAATATTGATAGGGAAAAATTGGAAACTATAGCTGACACACTGGGGATCGATTATAGTAACAAGAATGATGAAGAGCTCAGGAAAGCGATTAACAGGGAGGTAGGCAAAGAAGGGAAATGATAAATTGTTACTTAACAGGAGCCTTAGTATATTTGGCTAACGTCAATAGTAAATGCCGGTATTCGCTAAGACATTAATCACACGACGAAGGTACTGACTCTTAATTGATTATGGAGACGGGATCGAATAGTACTATTGACCAAGGACAAATATTCGACTTTTCTAGTTTCTCAACTAGGCTAGAAGAGACACTACACAGCGCATCACTTCAATTTTCAAACCCACTCTCCCTAGTCGATAAGTCCCAAATTGACTCAATTCACCTAATAGTGTAGCGAGTAGAAAATGACAGTATGTTCTTTATCCCTTGAAGTAGGGGAATATGCAGGGAACTCTCGCCGGAAAGTAGATAATGTTGGCAATCCAGAATATACGTTCCTTTTATTTCCCCAGGGGTATAATTTACAGTTCATTCTTAAGCAGTTTTAGTGCTTCCAGGAAGGTGAGCAGCCTATTTCTTCCATTTTACCAGTGAGTTGAAGTAACGGTTAAAAAAACCGAGAATTATTTAGTTCTCAAATGTTGTTTCATTTTAAGGAACAAATAGGATTCAGCTTAAACTATTTGAATGCCAGATCAATTACCAGTGTTTCAGAAAGGTAATGCCATCTAATAACTATGTAGTAATAAGTCAATTACTCTAAATCGTGTATTGAGATTTGTGGTTTTAGATTAACTCAGTCATAATGGAGTGACAAGGGGAGCTTTCCAAGTATTTTGGCCTAGACTTGTCTAATGAACATTGGCCGGAAATGAGCGATCAGTACGATTAGACCTAAGGATTTAGATCAAACCAAGATACAGATCAGAGAATAAAGAGTGTTAACTGCCATCATTGATATAAGGAATTCGATCTGACTAATTATCCAAATCGTTAAAGCTTTAAACCTAGATTTTGTTATTGAAGAAATTATTGGACTTCTAATCAGAATAGGTGTTGCTTTTTCAGCGCTAATCTTCCTCTTGACGTTTCTACAAAGAAAATGCAACAACAATTTATCTACAAATATTGATCAGTATTTAATTTTGGCAAGTCAAGATATTTAGATGCCTGCCAGTACTCAAAGCCACGATCGATTCGAATTATACGAAACGAAAAGTCAATGACGCGTTTCTAAAGTTGGTATCGAGGAAAATATATATAAGTACCTAATGATATACCGAAATAGATGCCGACATCTACAAAAAAGAAAACTGCAGCTAGCTCAAAGCGGAAGAGCACAACTGCAAAAGGAACAAAGGCAGCAAAGAAAGGTAAGAAATCCAAAAGCAAGTAACGCGTGTCAGACACATCTTTTTTTGCTTCATGCAAGGAGTAGAATATTCTTCAGAATATGATACTCTTCTGCATTATTTTTTCGTCTAGTTTGCATCGGAGCGAATCTGATGATAATGGCTGGTATTGGAATCTAACTTCTTCCCCAGTTATCAAAGTTAGCAGGTAAAAGAGTGTATTAATTGCTTTGATTCTATCTCGATTACAACCGATTTAGTTGAGAAACATGTCCTTCTTTCCTGACGGACTTAATCCTTGGCATTAATTATCAGTATGAGGAATGGCTATCACTTATACGGTGCGCGTCCCTGAAATAAGTAGTCGTTATTGGTTCAACTTACATTTAATTTATTCCCTTTAACAAAGAATCTTTCTGATCCCAAAGAACTTGAGTATATTATTCGACAAAGCTTGCTACCTCATGTAGGATAATTCGTTCGAGCTTTTCGATGCTTGGCAATCAATTCCTGCCTTGAATATGACGAAGATCAAACGATGACCCTGTTATTCTAATCCGAGAGTGGATCATAATATTGGGTTATCATATCTTGAAGATGTTTTGGCTATTAGATTAGCTTTGTTGGCAAATTCGGAATTGCGAAAGACGAAGTTAATTTTGCGAGGCTAAATTTTTTTCGATATTGCGATTAAATCAATTCGTTGGGGTTAAGACGTTGCGAGATTTTATCTGACAATATCCACCCAGCGATCTAAAATGGAGCAAACTGCGACACATTAGTTATGATTTTCTTCAAGAGCTTTTCGAGTATACAGTATTGTTAGTTGGTAACTTAACTCTTGAATAATTGTAATCAGTAAAGTTCCCATACAAAGCTTCATCATATGATATCCGATGTTTGATGAGTCAGAAATTCATGCTGAATTGATACTAGATCAAGATTTCCCAAGTGACTATTATTGTTCCTACGGTCAAATTACAGGCACTTAAGAGTAATGAATCAGTAGAGAGCGAACTCAAGGAGTCCTATTCATGGGGTGAACATAATGTTATGGCGACTTGGTGATTGGAGGAGGAAATAGCATTACAAAATATTGACTGATCGTGCTAATGTAGCAAATTGTTCGGGAAATACTAAGGCACGCCAATATTCTATTTTCGATTGATTCGTCTCATC
>JARBAV010000015.1 GCA_029237515.1 Nitrososphaerales archaeon | reverse complement strand
GTGTATATTTTTCGAAAGGAACTTGAACACTATGCTCCTACAGTAACTAGCGAGGGGGCTCTGGAAAGGAGAGACTTTCGAATTCTAATCTTGTATACACCGGAGAATCCTGACAGGTTGATAAAATTCGCAATCAGAGTAGCAAAAGAAAACATTGGCGAAGTAGACGTATTGAGGGTAATAACAGTCCCCGAACAGACCCCTCTATCTGCAGGGATTGCATTTGCAGATTCTGCAAAGAGAGCGTACAAGCCGCTAGAAGAAGCCCTCGACAAAGAAGGTATTATAAATCACTATTTGGCAAGAATTTCGCATGATTCAACCGAGGCAATTCTTGCTACTATCGAGGAACAACATATCGATCTCCTATTAGCCGATTTTGAAACGCTTCGATCAAACAAGAAACTACAGACTCTCGCAACTTGTGATGCTTTATGCATAAAAAGGGCTGATGATGATCTGCAACTTGAACCAATCTCTAGAACAGCAAATAGCACTAATTATATTCAGGCAAGGAATCCAATTTACGGACAGCCGCAGCCGCTACAAGCGAATTCGGGATTCGGAAACGAAAATAATAATAATAATAACAAGAAAAAAAGACTCGTTGTCCTGTTTGATCATGGAGAGCATTCAGATATTGTTCTAAGGATTACGAAGTGGGTGGAACACTCTGGCTTGTTCACTGTTACTATTCTATCAATCAATAAGGGTCATGAAGAACGTACCGAGGAGAAAAAACAGTCCAACCACAGGAATCTTTCTCACCAGGCTCACCATTTAGGGATGGATGGAGTTGAATACAACGAAATCTTCCTTTCAAAAGAAACTGAGAATAGTATAGAAAACTTGACTATGTTAATCCAGTCGACGATTAACGCAGCACAACCGGACCTCTTAATTGTTGGAGCAAGTATTGCAAGATATAGTTTTCTGAATGACCACCATTTGCTGCATCTTTTGGAAAATCTAGAATGTCCGACGATAGTTGCAAAAAGTTACAGTATTCCAGTTATAGGCAGAATGAAGCTATTTTTGAATAGAGTGACCAGACGGTAGGCATTCGAGTTAAGAAATCCACGACTTTATATTCACACCTGTCATAATATTTTCACATATTTGGTATTCACAAAGGAGAGATTGATGTCCAGTCTTATTGCAATGTCTTCGCTACTCCAGCCAACCTTGGTTAGGGCCTGCACGTCATGTCGGCATCGCGCTGAGGCTACATAGGGTACAATTCTTTGTTTGCTATTTCTGCCTTGTGCAACTTGCAAATTGTGTACTATTTCACATATATGGTCATAATATACTATCTTGATATTAACGATGGAATAACTTAAGTATTTTAGCTCTGTATTATTAGCTACATCAATGACTTCATATGAGTTGGTTGGTAATTATTTGCATTCTCGAACACTGCTGCTATCGGCTTGCTGCGCAAGAAGTACGTCGATAACAGCCCCAACTCATATGCCTTAATAAACTTACACAAAAAGGGGATTTTGACTACTTAAAGATTAGCTCAATCCATTCTGAGCTAGTCCTCTAACGCATTTTTTAGGACTTCTTGCATTTTCGTATTATATTCATCATGAGGAATACCAATAGTTTGTGATGAGTCATTCCCTAATGAACCCGGTGGGCCCTGTGGCGTCGACCTTTGTGAGGGTGGCGTAGTAACTGCTGAGGTGTTTCCAATATATACTGGACGAGTGAACGTACAGTTAATATCAGATGAGCCGTCATTCTCACATTCATTATTATGGGATTGAGCCTGACTATTTGTAGAATACGCATAAACTACATTACCATCGGATGGTACAACAGATGACAGTTGTGCGGTTGATACTGCAACAAGTACAAGTACTGCAATTATTGAGGTGTAGTGCTTAAACTGTCGGTTCATACTTTTCATTGAAGTAAAGTATTGATTATTTTATTGGTTAATTGGGCTTGGCAACATTTGAATGCTATTTTTGTCACATATTTCTTCTAGGAGAATCCGCCGCTTTAGATATCATCGTGTTTAAATGGTGGGCAACCAAATCAAACAATCGTTACACGACCATTCGATATCGGCCTTGTCCCCAACCTTTTGAAAGAACTCGTTAACTAACTGCTTCTCACTATCCTTACTCAAATGGACAAGTAACTGCTTCATCTCGTTAAACTCCTGACGAAGTTCACCTAGTTCGGCAAGGTAATCTTTTTTTTAGTTTTGCATTTTCCTGCCTTAACTTTTGATTAAGTTCTATGGTGAGCAAAGGTATAGCTCTAACATATTTTTTTAGTCGATCCTCTTTGGTATTTCCTAAGTAAGAAGCATCTTGGTTAGGCAATCGATGACCAGAGATATACTCACGAGCAGTAAATGTGAGACCCGCCTTGTCGCATTGTGTAATGAAGAATTTACGAAAGCCATGGCTTTGCATCACCTCTCTCTTTTTTTGCCCCGGATTGATCTGATTAATGCCTGCCTTCTTTAGTACCTCTTCAAAAGGAAGGGAAAGGGCTCTTACGGACAGAAATCTTGGAGCCTTGAAGTAGTTGTCGATACTGAACTTGTCTCGAATAAGAGGAGACTTTTCTTTAAGTTGTTCCCCTATCCTCTGGCGAACTGCAAGATAATCAT
>JARBAV010000014.1 GCA_029237515.1 Nitrososphaerales archaeon | reverse complement strand
TTTTATTTTTGTTAACAATTCTTATGATCTCTTTCTTGATAACGATGGAACTCTGCGGTCTATTTCGGATGAAAGGAATCAAAGACTATTTCCGTACCCAAATTCATTAGTCTTAAACTTTTCCAATGCCTGGTCAAAAGAAGATAATTGAGTAATTGTGGTCTGCTCCCAAGGATTGGAGTATTGAGGTAAATTTTTTTGATTAAATCCATGATGCTTCTGTGTGTGATCTAAGAAGTAAACTCGCCTAGCGTCTGTTATCAGTTCTCAAGACTCAATTGCAGCTATTCTAATTAGAGAACAGTATTTAAATCTGCGGGAAAGACGACCTTTATGGTACCAAAATTGGTCAGCCAAGGATTGGTAGAATTAGAATGACAATAATCAAAACGCTGTTACTAGTCGAATATCGATTTGAAACGGCTAAAATTCCTCATATGTCAATATCCGTTTGGCCGCATTAACTCTATTAAAAAGATCCTTGAGAAAAAGATCGGCGAATCGCTCAAAATTGTATATTCCAAATTGGCTTTTGTATTCCTGTCTTCTTTTTTGATATTCCTCCTCTAACCATCGAAAATCAGCTTCCTTTAGTCTAATCACATAGTCTCTAGACATAGATTTGGATTCGAAGACATTTATCATAAATACACTAGCGAATTTTGTGAAACTATCTGCACTATATCTCTGACTATATTTTTCCTTTAAATCATTGTGATTCTCTACAAGCCATTCCTTAACGTCAGATCTGAGAGTCAATGAGGAATACCTGCCGGAGAAATCTATTTTTAGGTTGTGCATTTCAACTGAGTATTGACCTCGCCTTATTTCATTCATCATGATTATCAATGCACTAGGAAGGAACATTCCTGGATAATGCTCATCAGTAGCGGCCTGAAGTCTCTGAAGGATGGCAGGCTTTAATCCAATTGTCTCGTATCCTCTCGAAGGCATAGGTTCAATGAATTGACTTACCTAATTAACATTTGGTAGAGGATGTCTCATGAAAAACATTCCAATATGGATTCTCTACTAAAACATGGCAAGCTCTGGCCATTTGAATACAATGTTTTATTTCTTTTCATGTACGATTAATACCATCCACCACTCCTATTTCGTGAAATGTCAAAATCTAGAGATTCTTAAATTAATTTCCTGTTTTTGGTGCGACAAATCCTTTCAGGTCTTCACCACTTATTACGTCTTCTTCCGGTGGAACATAATCAACGACACCATATCTTCCAGGATATTTCTTTTGAGTTGCAAGCGCTACTACAACAAAGATTATAACAGATACTACTGGAGGTATTAATGTATCAAGTCCTGCCAATTCGACAGGAATGACGAAATAGAGCAATAACCTCAAGGACGATCCGATAATAAGTGAAGCCAATGTTGCAGGTGTATTGGCCTTCTTCCAGAATAGACCGAATGTTAGAGGAGCCCAAGCACCTGCGAATACGATATCAAAAGCAAGGATCAGATAAACACCCGGCTGCGGGATCAAGTATGCGAGTACAAACGCAGCTATCATCATAGGGATAGTAAAAATTCGTGTTACCATCAGTAATTTCTTGTCCCCCAATCCTGGGCGTTTCAGTATCCTTTTCAAAATATTTCTTTGAACAATATTTCTAGACATGACACTGGAAATGGCGAGCAGACCACCATTTGCTGTCGACATCGACGCACCAAGAACTCCCATGAGCAATGAAACTCCAATAACGAATGGAACATGGTTAATCGCTAGCTCAGGATAAGCAGTATAGGGATCAACCAAATCTGGCAAAAAGTATAAGGCAACAATTCCCATCATGCTTGTCGGAACGATAGTCAATATTGTCAGCCCTGCTCCCATGAAGGCTCCTCTTCTTGCAGTTTTACCGTCTCTAGCTGCGAATACCCTTTCCATGAAATCCAATGCCACAATGTCTCCAAGTGCCAGAGCCATAATTCCAGCCCAATTAACAAGGGCACCATTGCCCATATCTGTTAGTCCAGATAAGTCCAGATATCCAGGTGGTGCGCTTCCAAGAATAGTATCAAAACTGACCCCGGCAAAGCCTCCTGCGTAGAATAGAAATGCAGCCCAAAATGCCACTATTGCCAAATAAATTTGAAAAATGTCTGTATAAGCTGATGAGAATAGGCCCCCCGCATATGTATAAATCAAGACGATTATAGCTCCTATCAACATTGCCCATATGAAGTCGATATGTAAAACGACCGACAAGATGTATCCGGTTGCCGCAAAATTGCCTGCTACCAACACTACGAAGCTTACCATCATAAGTATTCCAGATATGCCTTCACTTGCATTTCCAAATCTCCTGAAGTAGAAATCGGGTAATGTAAGCATTGACATTTTGTTCATTTTTTTTGCATAGAATATTGCCGTTAAGATAAGGCATGCGGCAAGTCCAATTGGAATTGCAGCTCCTGACCAGAATCCAAATTGATATACCAGCGACACGTTTCCAAGCGAAGAATTACCATCGATGGATTGAGCAGCTAGCATTGTACCTACGAAGAAAAGTGGCAAGCTCTTGCCAGCGATCATAAATCGCTTGCTGCTTTTCTTTACAAGCTTCGAGGTTAGAGTTCCAACAATAACGGAAAGAGCCAAAAATGCGATGACTCCAATCGCATATCCGTCTACCAAAGTGATACCTCCAGGGTTAGCTTTGCATAAGGTACGTTACCACCAGTAGTACTAGTAGGAACAATGCTACCGAATTGCACATTGGATTCTAAACTCGAAATTATATAAATTTTAGGCTAAATAATGTAAATTACGGATACGAGAGTGAACTAACATTCGTATACTACATGCAAATGGTCGATAAAGAATAATTATTGGATATATGTGTCTTAATTTATCAAAATCTGAATAGTAAGCGACTGAAACTCAAAATCTTCGATTGTTTGTTGGGGTGAACTGTTTTAATAAAATTATCCGTGAAAGAATTTGTCCGTTAGACAAGCCTTATATAGTTCAAATCAGACACGTGGAGGATACATGGATCCCCGCACTGAGCATCTATTCGGTGACGGATTTAGCAGAAATCAAGAGAACGAGAGTCGTCAGTATAACATTTTGGCAGCGGCACTGATCTCAAATCTAGTTAAAAATTCACTTGGTCCTTGTGGATTAGAAAAGGTGTACATCGATATTATGGGAGAGATCACAATGACAAAAGATAGTTCAGCAATATTGAGAAAACTTGATGTAGAACATCCTGCAGCAAAAATTTTGATAGAGGCCGCTAATACAGTAGACAATGAGGTAGGAGATGGTACTACTTCTGTTGTCATCTTATCAGGAGAATTATTGTCCAAAGCGCAGGAATTATTGATCTCTGGAATCGCTCCATCAGTTATAATTGATGGCTACCTTAAGGGCTTAGAATTTTCACTTCAAACTCTTAGTCGAATTTCAGTATCCTCAACTAGTATACACAGAGAAGTAATGAGTAAGCTTGCCAAAACTTGTCTTCAAACTAGGTCTATCTCAGGTGTTGTAGTTAAAGAAAATGCTGGAGCTGCTGATCTAATTGTTGAGGCAGTGTGGAGCATCGCAGATTTGAGTAACAAGACAATTGATGTAGACGATATTAAAATTGAGGAAAAACTGGGTAATTCCTCTGATACTACTCTAGTGAGGGGTACAGTGGTTGACAAAACCTTTGAAGCTTCAGTCAGGGTCAAACAGATTGAAAACGCCAAAATACTCTTGACTAACGAAGAACTCGACAGAAGCAGGACTCGGACTAGTGCTGAATTGAATATATCATCATTTGATCAATTAGAGAAATACTACAAATCCGAGTATGAACTACTCGATTTAAAGGTACAGAATATTATTGATTCAGGTGCAAATTTCGTGATTTCTCAGAAGGGTATAAATAAAATTGTTTTACAGCGATTATCAAGAGCAGATGTTCTCGCTCTTCATAGAGTTAAAGAAAATGACATGCTGTGGTTGGAGAAATCAACAGGTGCAAGTGTTGTTAAAGATTTGAATGGAACAATACCTCCTAGTACCCTAGGATACGCAGGAAAAGTATATGAAAAATTGGTTGGTGATGACAAGATGGTCTTTATCGACGAATGTAAAAATCCTAAATCAGTGACTCTCATGTTGAGGGCAAATTCAAAAAGAGTACTCGATGAGTACCACCGTTCAGCATTGGATGGATTTGCTGTTCTAAGAAACTATATCATATCACCTCGAATTGTTGGAGGAGCTGGTGCTACTGAAATGAAAGTCGCAGCTATCATTAGAGATAAATCAAGACAAGAAAAAGGCCGCGTTCAGATTGTGCTTCAGAAGTTTGCTGAAGCAATAGAGGAACTACCAATCACCCTTGCTAGAAATGCCGGAATGAATACCGTCAACACGATAATACAATTGAGATCTAAACATATGCCCGCCAATGGGAAGATTAGATGGTTTGGAATTGATTCAAAAGGCAGAAAGGTAAAGAATATCATTTCCTCAGTAATTGAATTATCTATAGTAAAGGAACAAGTTCTTAAAACAGCTGTTGAGGTAACCTGCATGTTATTGCGCGTCGATGATGTTTTGAT
>JARBAV010000111.1 GCA_029237515.1 Nitrososphaerales archaeon | reverse complement strand
TTATTACGGAAGGTCCTTCTGATTTTGAATAGGTCTGAATGCCGGATTTTACTAGCTAGATATAATAAATCCTTGGTATTATGCATATCTTTAATCCTATAGCTGCCTTAATCTGTGTACTACGATGAATCAAAGCGTTCTTCAACTCGTACGTAGTCATTTGGTAAGCTCGGTGATGCAGTATGTATGTCATTGAACATATGATTTACCACGACTCGTCAAGGTTAAATTACTGAACACCCCAGTTCGACTATTTCATAGTCTTATTCTTTATGCAATGGCCGCACTATCACAGACATCTTAAAAGACGACAAGATGTCCTTGCACCTATTTCGTATAGTTACTTCGGTGATACCCGCGAAACTTGAAATCTCCATTTGGAGCAAACTTACTCCCAACAACACCGATGCAAGATAAATATAGGCTGCTGCAAGTCCATGTGGCGATTTACCGTCCGCCAAGAGATGATCATTTGTTTTGTGTGCTATGTCGATGGCTAGTCGCTCAACCTTAGTATCAATCTTTGCCATATTGGCCAGTTTAGAGATATACTGATCTATCGCAGCGGCAACTGGATAGGTATCATGTTGCATAATCGAAAGAGTTGGAGTTCGGGTCGAAGAAGAGAGCAGAGCCTGGTCTGCAAAGTTGCCTCGTGGCAAATTATTACTATTACTAATATTACTATTATGTCTGTGCGGCTCCTCGAAATAATATTGACCAATCCTAGATTTTTCTGCTAGATCCTCGGAATGTCGATGCTCGTATTTTGGCTGAATATAGGATTCGGTGAACGTTCCCATTTCCATGACCATAGATCTATAATATTTGGAAGCCAATCTTGTATTTGCTTTAGATTTTTCACCTGAGCCCAATGGGCTTACAATCTCCTCAAGAGACCTGACCACATTGCATTTTTTACATGCAAGATAGATAGTAGCAGCCGCAATACAAATCACGGACTTTCCTTTTGCTTCGCTCCGATTTTCAAAGAGACGGTAAAACATTGCTGCGGTTTCTGTAATTGTTTTGGGAAGAGACAGCAAGGAGCATATTTCGTTAATCTTGTACAGAACGTTTGACAGTCTGCGTTCTTTTGGAGAGGCAACCCTTATTCGAGATTGCCATTTTCTCATTGTATTCATTTGTTCTACAATTGCATAATCTATGTTTTTGCCACTGTAGTCTTTCGAACTAAAACCAATCTCGGTTCTTAGCCCATAGTCATGCAAGGAAAAGCTTGTATGGCCGCTTGCCCTAGTCAATCTACTTTTTTCTTCGAAATCATTAGAATGACTCTCTGGGCCATAATCATTAATTTGATCCATGACAACACACCCGCATCTTTCGCAAATGTACTCGCCTTTACTTTGGTCGTGAATCAACCGCGAATTGCATTCAGGACAAGTCGTACAATAGTCAACGTTCGTCATACTCTATTTGCGACCCCTAGTTCAATTCGTCTCAACTTAGCACATCCTACACCTGATTCATTGGTACAATTGACTGAGTCTTTCGCACAAAATGACTCTCGGTTTACAACTATCGATTGCTTAAAATTTATTGAAAAAACAATTTTCACCATTTTCTTGGTGAACCAAATTACGTGAGCATATCCAACCACCTTGATCGTCAGAACGCAGAAGCCGGCATTATATTTATTTGAAATGGTCATAAGTATTTATTTTAATTGAAAACTTTTATAGATACGATTCCTGCTACGAATATTTAATCTAAATCTGGTCTTAGGAATCATATTTTGTCAATCTATGTGAAAATGTTTGACATTAATGCTTATTTGTGAAATGACCAAAATGCGTTGTGCATCGCCGTCTGCTTGGTATATTGGGGTTAGCTATGAATCGCATAGGTATAGTGAATACGCGGAGAGCTGATTGAGATGTCAAGAGGTCTTGTCATATTCTTGTTCTGGGTGATGGGTTTCTCAATAGGATTCGCGGCATATCTAGTGTTGCCGGATATAGCGGAATGGTTTGGCCAAGCTATGCCAGAGGTTATAGATCATAGGACTGCAGGCGCATTGGTAGCTGGAATAGTTGGTTCTGCCATAAGTACTTTGACAATCGTCAGGTGGGCTGGTAGGTCGACAGTTTACTAATGCACCAGTTAATTTTCGTCGCGCATTAAATTAGGTGCCGACTGTTTAGTAATTATATAATCCAATGACGAGATCGATTTATAAATGATATTCCTTTATGTTAATAGGTGACGCAGGTCCTTCAGGATTCGTTAGAGTCCCTAACAAAAGAGTTCAAGTCCACGAGGCGAACTACTCTTAATATATTTTCTCAGCTTAAGCAAGAAGATGCCGTGATTCAGGCAAGTGACTTTGGTAGCCCACCGAATTGGCACTTGGCTCATGTAAGCTGGTTTTACCAAAAAGTTTTGGAGAAATATGGAGTAAAAATAACTCTACCAAAGGAAATTAATTTGGCTTATCTAAACTCCTACTATCAAAAGTACGATTTTATTTTAAGCAAACCTGAGAGAGGAAAATTTCCAAGACCCACAATCAGACAAACCTTGCAATATAGATCGCTTATAGACAAGGAAGTTGTAAGATTCTTAAAAAACGGGAATATCAATTATAGTGATGATGCTTACTATGATATAAAACTGGCCAATCAACATGAAATGCAGCACCAGGAGCTACTGATTTACGATCTACAATATTACTTCAATCGATTCATCGATCCGGATGATAATTTTCAACCTTCGATTATGCAACCAGTCGAAGCGCCACAGACAGACCTTCCTAAAGAAAGTGCTAATGTACACAAATTACATCCTTCAATGGTGGAGATCCCTGGCGGAATTTACAAGCTTGGTTATCCTGGTGACCAGTTCTGTTATGATAATGAACTTCCAGAACATAAAGTCTACCTCGAAAATTACCTAATTGACATATACCCAGTTACCAACGGTGATTTTCTGCAATTTGTAGACCACGGAGGGTATGAAGATTTCAATCTCTGGTTGGCTGACGGATGGGATTTGGTTAGAGAGCAACAATGGGAAGCTCCTCTCTTTTGGAACTATGAAAAAGGAGAGAGATGTTGGATGAAGAAGGACTTTAGAGGCAAAACTAAGATAGATCCTAAGGAACCAGTTGTGAATGTAAGCTTTTACGAGGCAAGCGCATATGCTAGATGGGCAGGAAAACGACTTCCTGCGGAAGCAGAGTGGGAGAAAGCCGCCAGTTGGAATGAGAAGTTACAACGAAAATTCTTATATCCTTGGGGAGAGGATATGGACGTTCATAAGTACGCAAATGTACTTGAATCTAACATTTGGGCTCCTACACGTATCGGAACGTACGAACAAGGGGGAAGCTATTTTGGATGTTTTCAAATGATAGGAGATGTGTGGGAATGGACTTCTTCAGAGTACAGTTTATATCCGCGATTTAGGTCGAAATTTTCAGAGTATACCGATAAGTGGTGCATAAACCAAAAGGTTCTTAGAGGCGGATCCTTTGCTACACCAAGTTTGCAAATCAGAAACAGCTACAGAAACTATTTCAGGCCAAATGAACGAATACTCTTTTCAGGTTTTAGATGTGCCGCAGATGCCTAATTCTTATGAATATCCACTTGGTAAATGTAGTTGTTACTCTTAGTGATTTGCAAACATCAAACCTACGCAATACAAATTGTTATGATCGAAAAAATTTTCCGCAATTTGAAACCCTGAACGCTCAACAATATCTTTCATCTTTTCTAAAGTGAATTTATACGAATTTTCTGTATGTATTCGTTCATTTTTTAAGAAGGAAAATGTTCTCCCTAGTCTGTTCACATGCACCTCGTGTGTCGTTTTCGAGATCAGGTTCATTTCTATTCTATGGTGTTCTGTATTGTAGAATGCTAAATGACGAAAATCTGTCTCCCTGAATTCTCCTCCTAACTCCCGATTTATTCGGGATAGTAGATTAAGATTAAAGGCAGCTGTAAACCCTAGTCTATCGTTGTATGCATCCTCAAGTAATTTAATATCCTTCTGCAGGTCAAATCCTAAAAGTAGGAAATCACCTTCTCGCATACTTGCTCTTATTGAAGTCAGAAATTCAATAGCTTCTTGGTATTCAAAATTTCCAATAGTAGATCCTAGGAAAAGTACAAATTTCCTTTCAGGTATAGTTCCGTTTTTAGCCGAAATGTTGCATACCTCACGGATCCCTTCTGAATAGTCGGCAGCTATTCCGAAGGTATTTAGTCGAGTGAACTCTCGGTTTAGGTCCTGTGTAGTTCTCAAAAGAATTTCTTGAGAAACATCAATCGGAAGATAGAATACATGCTTCTGCCTTTCAAGTAAGGAAGAAAGCAAGATCCTTGTCTTCGCTGAATTGCCACTCCCTAATTCAACGACAGAGACATCATCATCAATAAATTTGAATATTTTTTGTCCATATCTTTTCAGAATTCCTGTTTCCGTTCTGAATGGGTAATATTCTGGCTGCTCGCATATTCTCTCAAAAAGACTAGACCCTAATTCATCATAAAGATACCTTGGCTTGATCCACTTCTTATTATTCTCCTTAGATAGGCCGTCAATTATATCCCTGGCAAAGTGTTCGATTAAGGAGAGATCACGCGAAATGAATGGTTGCATTTCTATTCTTTGCTTGTATAGATAAAAATATTAGGTTCATAAATAAGTTGTGCATTAGAACGTCACTCGCTAGGCGTTAGGTCAGGCCATGAAGCATGTAGATTTTAGGCTTTTGATATATGAAATTCCCCTTTTTAATGATTCTAGATAGCTATTCCGCTCCAAGTTTGGTTCAAAACTGACGTATCGCTGATAATCAATTTTGCTCAGGGCCCTCAAGATTGACCTAAAATCAAGATGCCCACTTCCGGGCATTTTCCGATTGTTGTCTGCAAAATGCATGTGCAGCAAGAAATCACTTGCCGATTCAATTGAATGTGATAGTGAGTCTTCTTCAATATTCATGTGAAAGGTGTCCAATAATATTCCAAAATTTGGATTGTCTACGGCCTCACAGATATGTAATGCATCAGAAGCAGTACAACAATATGGAGTGGCGTACCTATTGAGAGGCTCCAGAAGTAAAAGTACTCCATTGTCTTTAGCGTAGTTCGAAAGGTCACGTAGAAGAGGAACAGATTTCCTAACCAATTTAAATTTCTGTTCATAAGAGACTATTCTATGGCTAAAGTCAGGCACTGAGGTATTTGAATCGGTGAAAAGACAAAGATTGAATTCCTCTCCATCTAATAGCCTGCAGAGTTCTATACATTGTATCACGTATTTTCTTGCGATTTCGACTAAATCGGTTTCAACGCTGAGTAGACGTCTATTCACTGCCATGCTGTTCACGTTACCCCACATTCCAGTCACCCCTGAAATTTTGAGGTCATACGAGGCCAAAGCCTCAATGAATTCATCTAGGTCCTTTGCTGAATAATCCTCTCCAATAAACTCAACGGCATCGTAATTTAGTTGTTTTAGTACAGGTAGGGCATTAGTGAGCGACTCAAATATCTCCTTAAACGAACTCAAGGTGATGGAGTATTTCATCATCCATCCTTTATTTCAAGTGTACGATTCTATAAAATACGAACCTAAATCTGCCGACGTTACAGTATCCTTTGCCATGAGTGAATTTATTTTTTCATCCTTCTTGCTTGTAATGAAAATGGAAGTTGAATTTTCGCTATCTAGTTGCAGAGGCCTTCCATGAGAGCTTTTCACCAGACTTGCATCTAGAGGAATGGATTTCTTATTTTGGTCGAAAAACAGCTCAACTGGATCGTAACCTGGCTTTCTATGGATATCCACTGTAGTAGCAAATGGAGGAGCTAAAAGTGGATCATACCACCAGTAGTAGGTAAACCATTTATTTTTTTCAGAGATAGCAATAAGGTCTCCACTTTTAGGATGATCTATTTGATATTCGTGCTTCTCGCTACCTGTCGATAAAACTTTGTCTATTCCACGGATCTTGTCTAGATACTTCTTTACTTCGTCGATCTGAACTGGTGACTTTACGTAAATGTGAGCTACTTGATGATCGACCATTGCGAAGGCACCACTGTACTCGAAATCGATGAATTCATAACCGCCTATTTGTCTAACTTGCAAATAGCCTGCGTCTCTGAGCAGCTGATTCAAATTGATAAATCCTTCCACATCACAAAATGGATATTCAGACAAGACTACAAATTCTGTAGAGTCGAACAGATCTAATTTTTTTACCCTTTCAATACACCTTCCTATTAAAATGTCAGCCTTCACCAGATCCTCTTTTACTTCCTTGCTATTTTTTCCAAAACGTTGAGCTGAATAGTCGACATGAGGAAAATAAGTAAAAAGTATTGACGGTCTCTGCGTCTCAAATGTAACTTCCGTCGCTCCAGCTATCCACTCAGTTGATTTTGATGACGCAAACGGTCCCCAATAGGAAGCTAGTTGAAATTCACCTAACTTTGGCTTTAGAATATCTTCATAAAAATTGGGGGGACGAGAATAGCACCACATAATCATGTCATGTTCAAGATGGATAGGTTTAGGAGTTACGACTACGTCTGATTCTGCGTGAAGCGTGTTCTGCCAGAACAGAACCGCACTCTTTACGTCTCCTGATGCGCCTCTATTTTGGAAATCCCAAATCCTTTTAGCTTCAACAAGTGAGCTATCCTGTTCCCAAAATGAAACGGAATAATTTGATCTATTATATGTGCCGTTCGATATTATTCCATGTTCATTAGGATACTTACCCGTTAACAAACTTGCCTGCACAGTAGATGTGACTGCAGGAAAAACAGGAGTGACCGGGAAGTATGCCCCTTTCTCTGCAACAAACTGAATGTTGGGCAGACTATCAGAAAAGAAATTAGACGATTCTAAGCCCACTACATTAAAGACAATTAAGTGTCTTTTCAAGCCATCTACGAATATTGGAGACTCACTATTTAAAGAATGTTCGAATGATGGTTAATTCAAAAAGTCAGATTAAGGTTAAAAACTGCATTTCATATGATGTCTACCGTAAACATCACACATTTCCTTGGAAAGACAATTTGATAGAACTTCAGGTGAAGATCCTACTTTATGTCTAGATCTACCCTTTAGTTAAATTGTGATCGAGGTTATTTCGACCTAGATATTGAAACTTCTATAGTGGATACATTACGAGTCTTTCCATCTTCGGATGAAACTACCTCAGTTCCCACCTTTACTGGCCCAATTTTGTATCCCAATGTATCCATTCGCTTTACAATGATTTGTGCTACGTCAACAGCTCTAGTGATGCTTTTTCCTCTTGCTTTGATAACAACAGTGGGTTCGTTTGCCAATTGAACCAAAGTTGCAGTCACATACGTCATGAGAGGCTTTTTGCCGATGAAGATCGCGTTTCTTGGCTTGCTTCCATTACTACCCTGTGCTGACATCTTTTAACTCTATCCCTTATATTACTATATATAATGTTATTGCGACCCAATATCGATGCTATACTTCTTAATTATTTCCTTAAAGTCATCTGGATGTTCCTCAATTTCACTTACTACTTTTTTGTCTCCAATTTCATAACAATGAAGAAGATTCTGTGAATCCTTATAAAACAAATAAACTATCCCATCAAAAATACAATGATATAATTCTTCCACTTGCATTTTTTCCAGCTTCAATACTATTCCATCGTCACTCGGGGATATAGGGCCACCCACTACTTTCAATATTATTACTCTAGTAACATTTATGCGTAACCTTTACATCTGGCCTCCTTTCTTCACGCCTAACAGTAAAGTGACAAGACCTGAATCGCAATGAATATCCTTGACTTAAAGCATCTTCAATATGCTTGGGCGAATCGTATATGAGCGTCCACCAAATTAGGAATTATTTAACGCTGGTCAGATTTCCAAACCTGTTTACGCTGCCTTCTAATGTCTTTGCTGGTTATTTTTCAACACAGTCAAATAACGCTATTGAAATAAATAACATAGGCCTTGTTATCTTAGTCTCCACTTGCCTGTATGCCGTCGGGGTGATTTTTAATGATATAGCAGATAGACAAGTAGATCGTAAGGAACGTCCTAACCGTCCGATCCCGTCTGGCAAGATTACACTAAGAAATGCGACGATTCTTGCATTGTTACTCATCGCAATATCGATCCTAGTTAGCTATTTCATTTCTACTGCAACCCTCACCATTGTCCTAGTACTGATTACCACAATTTTCCTTTACGATTTTGTTCTAAAAAACTCCCTAACAGGTCCTGCTGCCATGGCTGCTACCCGGCTACTAAACATCCTTTTAGGCGCGAGTCTGAACTTGAACAATTTTGCTGGAGGGGAGGCTTATCAAGTGTCTTACAGACTATGTATAGTGTGTATTTCTGAGTTCATCTATATCTCAGGCATTTCCGCTCTCAGTAAATATGAGACCCACATTAACACATTTCAATTGAGGCGATTGCATGTGTTACTTTTTCTTTCTCCTTTAGTTATCGGTGTCTATGCTGCAAGCATCGGACTCTTTAACAACAATATTTGGATCTATATCTTAATTTTTGGTAGCTTTATAGTATCTATGCTTAAAGTTATTACTTCTTCAAACTTTGCTGTGACTAATTCTACGCTGCAAAAAATAATAGGCCTACTAATTGTAGGTATCATTGTTCATGATGCAATTTACATTGGAGGGTCTCTTGATAATTGGTACCTGGGGATGAGCACTTTCGGGTTGTTAATTCCTACGATACTATTAGGTAAGCGGTTTTATGTTACATAATTATAGAGCATAGAATTGGATCTATATCTTCCATTGTTTCCTTCCCTTCGAACTCTATTTGATGCACAGTACTGGAACCATCTATCGATTGCTCCATGATGTTGAATTTGTCTTAGTCAAGACACCTACCTATTGGGATCAAGTCAATATTATCCTGCTTCAAATAACGCAGAACGAATCAGAGGCATCCTACCATTTATTACTTGATTAATTTCCGAAATTTCATATTGATTGAAGTGTCTACCATATGCGATCTTGAAAGCTGTTTCAAAAGAAGTCACGATACTTCCAATAGTTACACCCAATACAAAATCCTCTGGATTCTGATAGCGAAATGCCCTTCTTGCCTCTTCACTTCGACACTGTCTAATAAAAAATGGAATACTTGCGATCGCTTGGTCGATTATCTGTTCAGGAAGGCCCCTAGCGAACGTATTAAATGACATACTCGGATATCTCTTGAGATTACATTTAACCCTTCATGATTTCAAAGGCCGCAATCATAAGTATCAGTGCCAGAAACCGAGAAAGAATCTGAATGCACAGTACAAATTACTAATCATCGTGAGAGGTTACCTCTATTCAGATTCCTCTTCCGCAATACTTTCTGCATCCTCAATGAGATAGTTTGGTGGTTTAGTTTATCATAATACTACTGTTACACAATTAATTTTTGCTCAGTGGCATGAATATGTGCAGCAAAATCCTCTAGTACAGTTCCCATCTATTCGACTAGTGTGTTTGGTGTTCCAGGTTTGACAAGTGGACCAATAGCTATCTATTTGTAGTTACATGGCTCACATTCGTATTCTGTGTTCATATCGAATTGTGATGGCTGCTTTTGTTATCCACCCTTCTAAGTTCAATATGCACTGACGACAAGCCGTTGCATACCGAAAAATAGTTACTGGTCGTAGCATTTTTGACAGAACTTTCATCAAAGAACCTTGACTGAACTATATGAGGAGAGGACGTTCTACCGCTTGCTATAATAAAAAGGAGCTTAAATGACTGGTTACAACCTTCATTATTAGCCCTGCCACTCCTATCCACATCGAATTCTCTGAGGATGCCTTTTGTCTTAACACACTATGGCCGTGAACTTAAGGAAATGGACAAGATTGACGCGGGCTCAGAGGGATTAGGAACCATCGAGTACGCGGGTTCGATGAAATAGAATGGCTTCTAGACTCCATCAGAAGGCCTTAAATCGTCCTCTGATTTGGCGCGTCCTTGAACCTAGTTCTCAATGGATATCGAATCATCCCGAGGCTGGATAGTAGTCTTTTGAAGTTGAGAATATCGCAAAACGGGAAAAGCGAAACATTGTAGGAACTGTAATGGAAGAATCTTATATAATCAGATTATGTAATGTTTCATCAGAGTGCGATGATGATGACAATGAGATGGATTTGTAATAATTGTAACAGTATAATGGATAAGACAAACTTTACAGAGTTCATAAAGCAAAGCGACAACGACAAGAAT
>JARBAV010000110.1 GCA_029237515.1 Nitrososphaerales archaeon | reverse complement strand
GTTTCTGATGAAGTCGGTTCGGTTTCTGATGAAGTCGGTTCGGTTTCTGATGAAGTCGGTTCGGTTTCTGATGAAGTCGGTTCGGTTTCAACGATTTCAGTAGTGTTGCTTGGAGAGATATTATCTTCTATTGAGGGTGAATTCAATTCTTTAGTTATAGGAGTAGAAGTCGTTTCATTCGTTCCTGTAAAATTCACTGAATGATATTTGGTTATTTGATTGCTTTCATCACCGGAACAAAACAACTTTGCAGTCAATTTGTTTTCTCCTACGTTCAATTGTAAAGAGTTGAATATTCGTTCCCAAACCGAGAAATCATCTGGTCCATTCTGTCCCTTTGAAGAAACTTTGACATACGGTGTGATCCCATTAAGAAGAAGCGAAACATCGCAGTTGTTTGTAGAATTGTCAGTGGAAACTCCTTCAACTGTGAAATTTTGAATATTTATGGGCACCTCTTGATCCTTGGTAGGGGATAAGATCTTAATTCCATGGGGATTGTAGAGCTGTGAATAAGAATCACTTACGCTGCAAAATGCGGCTGAAATGAATAGACTCAGCGCGATAAGTGCTATAATATTGCAGTCATTCAATTAGCGGACCTTAATAGCAATTTAGAGTGGGATATAAAAAAATTAGATGTAATCTGATTTAGGCAAGGAACTAAAATAACTTGACCAGTTAACTACTTCAATCTAGTGCAGATGGCATCGTGTTATAGCCATATCTGACAACCAATCCGATTAATTTTGAACGGATCCTTCTAGCTCTACTTCTTGCCATCCTATTGTAAGTACGAAGAGATGAACCTGTCAACATACCTTTTCTTGTTCTGCAACACTACTATTCTAGAAATCTCACTCTCGTCCATCACTTTAAAGTCAGGAAGCATTTCACAAAGCTTTCTAGAAAACTCCCTGACTTCTTCCATTTCGAGCATATTCTGCCTCTCTAATCGCTGTGTTGACATGCCTACATGCATGTATGATTTTATCTCGATGAAATGAGGATTGGCTTTAGGAATTAGTCTTGAAAGCTCTACTATTGTTTCATGATTAAAATTATAGCTCCTTACGAGTGTAACTCTAATTACTGTTCTCGTTTCGCATCTAGAAAGAAACCGGAAACTCGAAAGCCACCTCTCCCATGCGTCTTGATGCCTAGGTCTATTAATCCTAATAAAACCAAGCCGGTTCGTCGCGTTTGTAGATAAATACAGCTGGGTAGGAAGAGAATTCTCTTCTGCTAGCAGGTTTAACATTTGAGGTTCTTGTCCATTAGTAACCAAAAATATCGATTTAGTCGCTGGCAGTTTCCCAAGATATCTGATCAGTGCAGGTAACTTAGGGTACATTGTTGGTTCCCCAGAAAGAGAGATTGCATAATGTTGTGGAAACAATGCTTCATCCAGCTTAATCTTGTCGTACTTCTTATGACCATAAAATCCAGTCAATAGTCTTTTTCGCTCTTCAATCAAATTAGCCACAATTGCATCTGGTTCATCTACAAGATCTTCCGGCATCATGAGAGTATCATAGAATTCAGTAGGTCTCCAGCAATAGACGCATCGATTTTCACAGTTTAATGCTGTCGGAGTCATTTCCATGCACCTATGAGTCGAGATTCCATAGAACTTTCGTTTATAACATTCTCCCTCATGAGCAAAAGATTTTTTGGTCCAGTGACATAATTCCACTGCTGAATGGTTGTATACACCATACTTTGCATTTAGTAATTTAGATCTCGCCGTGGTATCGATCTGTATTAGATTGTTACCTGAACTGTGGGAATTGTACTCTCCTGAGCAGCTCATGCTAGTTTCATTCAAGACTACTCATCGAGATTTAAGTCTTTAAAATGAAGACACAGATCCTGGAAGTGACTTCAAATACACAATTCTCACCGAGTTCTTCGCCATGCAATTGGATTGGGATATGTTCACGGAATTGCTCAAATTGTACAAATTCAAAGAAAAAATCGACACATTAGAAGTCATTTACTGTACGCAGGGATCACTCCTTCTGAGTTCCAAAATGTTAAGTCTGGACTAAATGGCTATAGATAAGGAAATTCTCTGTCAATTTTAGAAATTTCAACTTTGAAATTATATATAGCGCTACAATTGCACAACATATGAAGCGGCCTTCGTAGTATAGCCTGGTCAGTATAGGCGGCTGTGGACTAGAAACTGTAATTGCGTGAGGCAGAGACCGCTTGAGGAGGGTTCAAATCCCTCCGAAGGCCCTTTATATATCAAACATCCTTTATCCAATTTTTCACAATTCAAAATCTTGCTCAAACTAACGATTATGCATTTAGATTATCGAATAGGTGGGGATCGATCAATAACCAACCATAATGGCCGTCATCATGGACGTACCTTACCTCTCTTAGAGTTGGTCTTATTCTTTTTCTTTTCAACGCTAATATCAATCCAGAGCGAAGCGACAGTCCCCATTTCTGAGCGCGTGAACCACTCCCCGCCTCTCTTGGCAGGAGTATTCTTACACTCAAATCGTCCATAGAACTATTTTTTTCAATATAGTTTGCGAGTTGAGTCACTATGGTAGATATGTCATGTGCACTGATAACTTGAAATGTCTTAGATACCTTCAAAGTGCGATAAAAATCAGGATTCGTTGTCATGCCTCAATACTTCTCAAATGAGCGATTGTGATTGACTCACTGTGGTGATTCACGCAATTCATTTCACGGAGGAGACACCAATATTCTGATTGGACCACTGTGCGATTAAAGGTTTTCATAGATGAAAACGGTATCTCAAAACTGTTGGCATTTCGACGAGATAGAGATACCGGTCCAAACGAAATTGTATTTATGTCCATTCAAATTTATTGTTCCTTATCATCAGCCAAAGTTTATACATATTCGGCTGTGTCTCAAATAGTTAGTCATGATCTATACTAAATGCAGACCAGTTTTGGCTTATGAACCATGTCATCTGAAGTTAGGTACCCATCATGGATGATCATGGAGTTGGTGGTGGGAAAAAATATTGTTAGTGTGCCGGAGGCGGGACTTGAGCCCGCGACCTTTCGATTATGAGTCGAACGCTCTGACCAAGCTGAGCTACCCCGGCAAGCTCAGCGTTGCGTTCAGCAATTGATGGCATACTCTAATAAAGATATCTACCCAAATCTTATGGACTTTATTCTGACCTTAGTAAATATCCGCCATGAATCAAAATTTAAACCTCGGAATCGAAAGTAAATCGAAAGTACATTAATTCATATATCATCTTGATCCCGCTAGTCGTACAAGGAAGTAAGGTTAAGTGGAGACCTTAACCGCTAATATCAGGGAATTTATTCGGTCAAAAATTTCCCACTACCTAGGCTTCATTGTCCTTGCTAAATAAAATAGCTTCAGGATTTATGATACAT
>JARBAV010000013.1 GCA_029237515.1 Nitrososphaerales archaeon | reverse complement strand
ATTTCTTAGTTATTACCAAAATTTTGGTAATTAATCACGTAGCGACTTAGCACATCAATCTCTATATTTACTAAATCTCCTCGTCGCTTTAAACCTAAGGTAGTATTTTCTAGCGTATAGGGAATGAGTGATACAGAAAATTTATTCTTTTTTCCATCGACATCATTTGAGGTGAGACTTATCCCATCAATCGCGATAGAACCTTTGTGGGCAATATAAGGCATGAGTGAATGATCTTCACAAGTGATCCACATTTTTGTCCCCGTGTCTTTTCTTACAACTTCATCGATAGTTCCCACGCCATCAGTATGCCCTAACACCATGTGACCATCCAGTCTGTCGCCCAACCGCAGGCTCCTCTCAATATTAACTAAATCTCCTATTCTTAATTGCCCCATTTGCGATCTCTTAGTAGTCTCACGCACTAATTCAAATTCGACCATTGGATTTCGTTTGTGTATGACTGTCAAACAGGTCCCATTGAGATTCATACTGTCACCCAACTTGAGCCCTTTCAGCAATCTTATCGGGATTTTCAATTTTAGTCTCATGTGAGCAGAACGTCCCAATTCTTTATTCAAACTGGAGACAGATATCACCTCGCCTAACCCTTCAATAATTCCTGTAAACATAGCTAGTAACAATGAAATGAAGGAGTAAGTGCGTATTAAATTTCGCTGAAGGGTTGCAATGTGAGTTACCTCTTCTGTGTTTTTGTAAGTTTCGCCTATTGTCAATTGGGGTAAATTGTTAGGTATGGTCTACTGCAATCAATGTTTGAATAGAAATCATTCATAACGTACTATTTCATTGTAAGTTACATTTTATCAATGGACATTTATCGGTCCTAAAACCTTGAAGGGCGAATCGCGCATAGTATAATCAGCGCAAATGCTTCTTGATCGATAACATCTATGCAAATTTACCTGGTTAGGCCGAGAAGTGGACTTGGTATCATATTCTGGCCGGGACTACGATCCCATCATTCCTGGTAGTTTGATGGGTGTTCTATACGTCTTCGTCAGGTTTAAGCCCTCGCTAGTGGTAACAGTAACGAAGTCGAGTGGGACATTTTCAGGGGGCGATAACAGCAATTTCTGTCCTGGTGAAATTGATTCTATTGACTCAGTACTCTGTCCGCCATAATTTATTACAACATTTGTTAGAGGAAGCTTACCAGTATTGGATAGAGCGACTCTCGCAGTACTGAACAGGTTTTGTTCGTCCTTAAGAGGATCTAAATCGAGATTGTAATCTTCAGAAAATATGTTAAAACCATAGACTACTATCAGCAACCCTGATGCCACAATTACGACACCTATAATAACAACAAGAATACCACGACGCATCCTCTATTCTAGATAGGGAGGGAGTGTATTTAACATTTGTTAGGAATAATGAGGCACTCAATTGTTTGGCAAAGCCGAGCCCAAAATAGAATAAAAATTGATCAAGGACTTGGATTATTCTATCAAGGAACAATTTATACAATATTTATCTGAGGATCAATTTCAGAAGGACAACGGTTTGGGAGATTATTGGTATTTCGTTGCCATTGCCCATGAAATTTGAATATTTTTAACGATGTTGGTCATATTGCTATTAACAATTGTGAGATTGTCCAACTCATCAAATTGGTTGTATTTTATTTTGAGTGTGTAAATGACTTGAATCATAGTAGTACGTAACATATGTAGCCTTCAGAAAGTTGTATCTGAAAAACCTGTCATAAGCAACAGATAGTCTTGTCTTTTGTGTATATAGCTCTTTCACTTGCCAATTATTTTAGTTCTAATACATCCAATTTTAAGGCGCCTTTGTGGATTAGCATGATTCTTACGTAATCTTACCCTACGGTCGTTGGCAATCCTATAAGACTTACGACAATGAATTTTCAATAATATTATGCTCAAGCTATAACATACACATTTGCAGGGTGCTGTGCTTAGGCCTTTGCATAAAATCCTGCTTTACGTTCGAAGATTTGGCCGTTTTGCATGGCTTTTCTTAAATACGTCTTGGCTTCATCCTCAGTAAATTTCCCAGTATTTATGAGTTCATCAATGAAGTTTCTTTCACTCACGTCATTCTTATCTTCTCCTGAAAGGGCATTAAATATCTCTATGAATAGCTTCAGTTTAGATACTTCGCTGTGCGGCTTACCGTGAAGTACCCCTAAATCTACCTTCCCTGTATTCACATCCATACCTGCCGTTTCTAGCATTCTTTGCACTAAATATATTGCACGTTCAGCATCATCCGCTTCCACCCTGTCCTTTAACAACAATCGAGCTCGAGCAGTCGCTAACCTCACAAGACCTTCAAGTTGTCTGGGAGTAACGGTAATCATTCCCTCGGCTTCTACATTTCGCATTTTCATGTAATAGTCTTTAATAATATCCATTGCTTCATTCGATAGGGAAGGCTCAATTTGCTTTGCATATGCGAGATACTTACTAAGTAATTCAGTATCAATTGCGGGTTGAGCCGCTCGATTAGCATCTCTATGAATTTCCAGGATATGGCTTGCAACTCGACTATCTTTTTCTCTTTCTGGGGTGTCTCGAACTACAAAAATAAGATCAAATCTCGTAAGAAGGGGGATTGGTAGATTGACGTTTTCTGTAATATTCTTGAAAGGATCATATTTTCCGTACATTGGGTTAGCAGCAGACAGAATAGACGTTCTTGCATTCAAAGTAGCTACGATTCCACCTTTCGCAACAGAGCAAGTTTGCTGCTCCATTACCTCATGCAATGCAGATCGATCTTCCGGTCTCATCTTGTCAAATTCATCAATGCAAACCAATCCTTGATCTCCCAATACCACTGCTCCTGCCTCGAGCATCATTATTCCAGATTTGTCCCTAATTACAGCTGCAGTTAGTCCGGCCGCAGTAGAGCCTCTTCCTGAAGTATAAAGCCCCCTAGGGGCTATCTTTGCAGCAAACTTTAACATCTCGGATTTCGCCGTACCTGGGTCACCTACTAGGAAGACATTCATATCTCCTCTTCTGGCTGATCCGTCGCTAAGTTTCTTTGTTAAACTGCCTACGATCAACAGTAGAATGGACTCTTTTATCACTTCATGTCCGTATACGTGTGGGGCAAATGATGCAATTAATTTGTCATATGCATCAGGTTTACTAGACACAGTTATGATTTGTTTTTCATCTTCGCTTCTTATAGTTAGACGCTCTATTGTGCGTGAGTCCTTATTCCCAGCTCCTCCACCAAGATATTCGATATTATTGCCTTCCATTCTCAGTCTGAATAGACTGGTTCTGATCTGTGGAGAGATTTGCTCTTGTTCTATCCGCACAATTCCAGTTAGCATAATTCTATCACCGGGACGACATTGATCAACAAGGTCCCCCATAACAGTCACTTCCACATAATGTGGTAATTGACCAGCAGGCAAATCCTCAGGAAGCTCTTGAAGTCGTACCAATTGAAAATCAGTAAATATGCTATTCTCTGGATCCATTTCAAGCTCTTTTTCTGCACAATTAACGCATTTTGTTGGTTTCTTCAATAACAGACCTTTGAGCTGAGCCTCATTAATCGTTTGACAATTCATACATCTATACCCGATCCTCTTAGCTAAGGGCTTAACTTCTGATGATCTTACAACCATGCCCCAGACCCCTATTAGCTTATCGATAACCCCTGCATTAATATCACGTAAAGTTCTCTGAACTGAATAATTGCCAATCCTAACTTTAACGCTGTCGATTATTTCTTCAGCGTAATCCGGATGAATCTCATTCAATACTGTCATGACTGCAGAGTTAAATGCTTCAAGCATCTCATCAGGACGGTGAGTCATTTCCTTTGCAAGTTCAGGAGTAAAAGTATCAAAATCAATATAGTCGATTACAACAGATGTAGAGCCGAGGGCCATCATGTGATTTATTCTTTCAAAGTACTTGTAATTACCCAGGTTATCCTTAAAACCTCGTAGAAATCTTTCCAGTTCATTTGCTAAAGATGCAGTGGTCTGCTGTTCAGTCAAATTTCTTTAAAACCTTTTTTTTGAATACGGCAGTCGATTCATGAATAAATTCATACAATTCACGCTCCTCCACTGATAATTTTTCTCGTATTGTCGGTGTTAGCTTGGAGGCTGCAGCCAACTTGACAATCTTTTCGATTCTTGATACAACGAATGAATTGAGCGATACAATTATTCTTTCCCGATCCTTTTCGTCTAATGAGGAAAGATAGTCGTTAACTCGGATGTAAAAGTCGGCATTTATGCCAGAAAGATCGTGGGCCCTTGCTATTCTTTCCAAGTTGAGTGTCCTTGAGACATATGCAGCGTCGTCCTTATCGTGTATTGTGACAACTCCTGACTCCGTGAGGGTCTGAGCAAGCCACCGCGGTATCGAGCCTATGTCGCCTTCCTTCGATTCGATAACAATCTCGTCAAGAGACACATCCAAAGCACTCTTGTACTGCACTTTGACATCTTCTACTAGGTATCCCAACTTATACGAATCTTGGATCCTTGTCAGTCGCTTCTCAGCTGAGAAGGATTGGTAGTCTGGCAGTTTAACACGCCTCCTACTTCTAACGTAATCATTCGGGTTATATTTTTTCTTATGACAGTTTTATTTAAGCGGAGGGTAAATCAAACATAACGTAGAGTAAGCGCAAAAATGAACATGATTTTGAGAGCTTGAAGTGAATCAGATTTCTTAGGTTCTATGAGTGCCTTGGGTTTCAACCTTTCTCTGCCAATTGGCTTCTATCACACTTATTAGTTACCCCTCCACCTGACGAATTCAAAGTTTCTCCCATTACACGTCCGGTATTTTAGCTAGTTTGAATCATGAACATTCTATTGAACGTTTTAAACGACATTCGTATAAAGTTCATAAGGTAATTAGGTTATATCTAATCCGTACCCAACTGTTCATCTTGAACGTTAACATGACTTGGGCATGAGATCATATCGAACCAGTCTAACATCTGCTAACTTTAACAAATTTGTTAACTCTGTTAGTGATCAGTTTACAAAATCTGTCAACGCCGTTAACAAATACTTGAATAGCTATTTGGTGCTTAGGCACTGGTTTTCCAATACTCTATTGGTTGGAAGAAAATTAGCTAATATTATCCCAATAAGAGCCCAACATTTCCTTAGGTCTAGGTGTATTTCTGGAACGATCGCTTAGTGAGAGGAAGGTAAACTACATACTTTTGTATCACAAGTCACGCAGTTCCTGGACATTTCTTTCAACTAGATCAAATCCTTGCTGCCAAAATGCTCTGGACGCGATGTCGATTCCAATGTCAGACAAGATTTCCTCTGTCTTGCGAGATCCACCGGAAGAAAGCAATTTGTAGTATTTGGGTATAAATGACGACTTTCCCTCTTCTCTGAATTGCTGGTAAAGGGAAAGAACTAATAGATTTCCGAATGAATAGGCGTAGCAATAGAATGGACTATGATATAGGTGTGGAATGTACAACCATTCCCATCGAAAATCATCTGAAACAGTTACCGAATCACCGAACTGATCTTCGAGATTTCGTAGGTAAAGATCCGATACTTCATTAATATTCGCATTCTTTTCAGTTATAATCTTATGAGCTTCAATCTCAAATAGGGTAAAGTAGGCTTGCCTCATAATAGTAGCATACATATCATCGATCTGTGATGCTAGCAGAATGGCTTTCTGCTTGCGGGTTAATCTGCTGCGTAGTTTATCATTAAGGAGGATCTCCGCAAAGACAGACGCAGTTTCTGCCAAAGGTAACGATGCGTGTGCGACAGATATTGGCTTATCTGACGCTGCCATACTATGTATCGCATGACCTAATTCATGAGCCATAGTGCTAACGTCTCTAATTCTTCCATCAAAATTTAGAAGTATGTATGGCGTAAGTTTTGGTGTAACCGTGTAACAGAAGGCTCCGCCTTGTTTTGCTTTTCTTATTTCGGAATCCACATGTTTTTCGTTAAATACTTTTGTTGCGAATTTACCAAATCTCGTATCAAAATCATAAAATGTGTCGATGACCGTACTAACCGCACTCTGATAGCTAAATCTCTCCCGATACTTCTCACTCAGGGTTAGGGGCGCGTAAAGATGATACCTGTGAAGCTTCTTAAGGCCGATCATCTCAGCTTTTTCTTTGAAATACTTCTGGAACACCTTTGCATTAGAACGACAGGCTTGTAGCAGAGATTCTACGGTGGAATCATCCAAATTGTTATATATATTACGTACTGAGATTGGTCTCTTGAATCCACGTAGCTTTATAAATTCATCGTGCCACTGTATTACCTTATTAAAATAAATTTCGCCTAGAACTCCGCTATTTCTTTTATATACTTTCAAGAGTGACTTGTATGCTGAAACCCTCTCCTCCTTCTTTGTGCTCCTAATCATCGAGAGCATTTTTTCCTTATTACTAAATTTTTTTTCTATGACACGGTTACCTTTTTTTAGGTGTACAACGAATTCTAAAGAGCTTGTCATTCTGTCGTATACCTTTGTGAGTGCTCCAGACCCGCTCACTTCCAGTGTACTAATTATCTTCTCTTCCGGTTCAGACAAGGTAAATTTGGAAAGAAGCCGACTATGTTTCAGATGCTCTCTATAAACAATCGGAGCCGAATTTATCAGGCGATCGGCGTTCCTATCATCGAGTTGTTTTTTAAACCAGATGTCGAAAAATAATAAACGGTTTGATATGTCTGCTGACAGCATTTCCATCTTAGTTAACATGGCAGCGGCCTCGTTTGACGAAGTATCTGAGGCATACTTCAGGTGAGCATATCCAACGACAATGCTAATCTGTTCATTTATTCCTTCAACGAGATTCATGAGTTTTTGAAATTGATTTGAAGAAATGTTTTCCTTAAGTATCTCACGTTCGCCCTCGATCCGCTTTGCGGCTTGCTCAATTGATTTTATCAGAGTCTGTAATTCTTCTCCCTTATGGTCTTCTATCAACTGTGTTAAGTTCCATGTTGTCAGTTTAGGTCGCATCAAAAGCTTCGTGCCCATCAGCAGCTTCCTATGAAGTGGTCACATATGTTTCTTGCATGTTCTGGCTTTAGTCTGATTATAACGCATTGATTTTTTCAATTTTTGAATAGAATAAACAAATGGTCATCGAAGATCTGCAATCCAAAGTATCATGCATTTTCGCCCGCTATTTCAGAAAACCAGTATTATGTTTAATAATCGTATATTAAGAGATACTTTAAGATTGAATCGAACTCATAGAATTGAAGAGAAGAGATGGAATTCAGCTAATGAAGTGAAAATTCGTCAAAAATGGGATAGTGCTAGTATTGAAAACACCATAATCACTCGAGGGCAAGTCCCTTTTGTGATTGATACTCCTCCTCCATATCCTTCAGGTCGGCCATGGCATATCGGAGCAGCTGCACACTATGCGCAGATCGATATGATAGCTAGGTCCGCGCGAATGAGTGGTTTCAACGTCTTGTTTCCAATAGGTATCGATCGAAATGGTCTTCCAATCGAAATCTATACGGAAAAGAAATACAAAATTAGGATGAGGAAAACAGATAGAAGAAAATTCTTAGAATTGTGCAAGAGCGCTTTGGACGAATTGGAACAGGAAATGATTGAGATTATGAAGTCGATTGGATTAAGTGCAGATTTCAGGAATTATTATAGAACTGACTCAAACAAGTTCAGGGCGCTAACCCAAAGTACTTTCATCGACTTGTGGAATCGGGAGATGATCTACATTGCTAATAGACCAAATAACCTGTGCCCTGACTGCGGTACCACTATAGCAGACGCTGAAATCGTATACGAGGAAGTGCCTACCAAGCTTGTATACATGAATTTTAGAACAAAGGATGAAACAAAGGGCATAGTGGTAGCATCAACTAGACCAGAATTGCTTTTTGCTTGTCAGGCCGTTATAGTGAATCCGAATGACGATCGCTATACGGAGATCATAGGGAAGAGGGTATCTATTCCTCTCTTCGACAAACAAGTACCGGTTTATGCACATCACTCAGCTCGGCCGGAATTTGGAACTGGCGCAGTTATGGTCTGCAGTTACGGGGATCAGAATGACGTTTCATTATTTAGAGAATTAGGACTGAAGGAAATTGTCGCTACAGATATCTATGGTCGCACTACAGCCGAAGCTGGCCATTATGCTAGCCTTTCCATTCAAGAAGCCCGAGCCAGGGTAATTTCCGATTTGAAGACTAATGGCTTTCTGCAAAAAACTGAGGATATCATGCATAGAACCCCTTTATGCGAGAGAAGCAAAACTCCAGTGGAGATTGTTCCATTGCAAGACTATTACCTTAAACAAATTGATTATGTTCCACAACTTAAGCAGCTGGCAGCACACATCAGGTTTTATCCTGATATTCACAGACAAATTCTAATGAATTGGTTGGATTCGATCGCAACTGATTGGCCCATTTCAAGGAGACGTTATTATGGTACAGAGATTCCTATCTGGTATTGCGTGAATTGCAATTATCCCAACCTACCACCCCCAGGCAAGTATTACAGACCTTGGGAAGAGGATCCTCCCTTTGATAAATGCACCAGTTGCGGAGCAGGGAAATTTGTTGGGGAAGATCGGACATTCGATACTTGGATGGATTCTAGCTTGACTCCTATATACATAAGTAAATACGGGGAATCAGAAGGAATAAGCCATCCCTACCCCAGTTCGATTAGACCTCAGGCAAAGGACATCGTTAGAACTTGGCTATATTATTCTATGCTGCGATGTATTCAGTTGACAGGTAAATTGCCTTGGTCAAAGGCCTGGATAATGGGTTTTGGAGTTGACGAAAGAGGTGAGAAGATGAGTAAGAGCAGAGGTAATGTAATGGATCCTTCACCTATCATCAATACATATGGGGCGGATGCATTCAGATTCTGGTCGGCTTCAGAATGTAATTTAGGCTATGACTTCCGGTGCTCTGAACAAAAGATATCAATCGCTAAGAACTTTTTGTCCAAACTATGGAATGTTGCAAGGTTCATTTCTACGTTTGATAACCTAACTGAAAAGCCAACAGCTTTAGCTCCTAGTGACATGTGGCTGCTGGGAGAATTGCAGAAACTCGTTGAGGAATGCAAGAAGGGATATTCTGATTTTAACTTCTTTATTCCGTCGAACGCTATCCGAGAATTCACTTGGAATGTTTTTGCAGCTCATTACATTGAAATGGTCAAGTGGAGGGCTTATCTTGACGATTCCAGTCAATCTCGGCTTTCTGCGATCTATACCCTTCATGAAAGTATGACGACAATCCTTACACTGCTTGCCCCTATCTGTCCGTATATAACCGAGGAGATCTGGACGATTATGTATAGCAATGTCAATGAAAGCATCCATTTTTGTAAACTACCGGAAGTAGAGGGTGACTACGCTAAATACTCTAAATACACCCAGCTAATTATCAATTTTAATTCTATGGTCTGGAACAGAAAGAAGTCCTATGTTTCTCCAGAAACTGGGAAGCCGCTATCGCTAAAAGATCCTATAGAATTGGCTATTCCTGAGAACCTGCTGCTTTTCGAAGAAGATCTAATGATGATGCACAACATTAGGCGATCAGGTTAGCAAGAAATAAAGGATTGTCCCTCTCGAACCTAAAGATTGCAATCACAGCTAGCAGGAGGGCAGGTGAGTTAGCCCAGGTCATAAAATCACTTGGAGGGAGGCCTTACATTGCGCCGACAACAGGGATCAGAAGAGAGGAAAATATACTTCTAGAAGTATCTCGATTTATAGAACTTGCCAAGGAAAATGGACCAGACTTTGTCGTGTTTATGACTGGTCCAAGTGTGTACTCGCTAATCGATTTGTCCTCAGAACTTGGAAAGAGGGAACTACTGCTTAATATACTCAGAAATACAATGCTGATTGCACGAAGTCCAAAAACACAGATGTCTTTATTTAATTTCGGCCTGAGACCTATTTTAATCCCTAATTTAGATTATACATCTACTGGAGTTCTAAAGCTCTTCGAAAGTATGGGAGTGACGGCGAAGAAAATCGCAATAATCTGGCATGGCGCTTCTTCCAGACAATTAGTTGATGGACTTGAAAGATTGAAAAACAGCATTATTGAAGTATTTGTGTATAGATATTCTGAAATAAACGATCTTAAAGAAACTAAAATTCTCGAGAGAATGGGTTTTAAATCCTACCTGAGTGATGAAGCCCAGATTGCAAATCTGGTAGAGGATATAAGACTTGGAAATATTGATGCAATAACCTTTACAAGTCCGCCCTCAGTTAGAGGACTGCTTAATTTTGCAACGAGACACAAATTATGGGAAGATTTACAAAACTCACTTAACTCAATCACGATAGTTGTGGCGGTTGGACCTTCGACGGCGATGGAGCTAGCCAAGAACGGTGTAGTGGTAGATGTTGTCCCCGAAGTCTTTAAAATGAAACCAATGATTGATGCTCTGGCACTGTACATACAAAGCAATCCTGTCAATAAGAAGGTCAAAAGAATGTTTGACAAAACCAACTAATTCATTTGGTATAATATAGCCGATTTCTGTGATAATTTCACGCCATATCAAATTTTACTTTTATTTATTATATCACAAATATAGTTT
>JARBAV010000109.1 GCA_029237515.1 Nitrososphaerales archaeon | reverse complement strand
GTTCGTACTACGTTCAAATCTTGAATTTCAGCCCCTGATGAAAGCAATGATTGAGTAACATATCTTTTATCGGCCAGCGTAATCCCACTCTTAGGAAGAGATAAGAGAGCAGACCCTCCCCCTGATAATAGCACAATAACTAGGGCTCTAGGTTTGGCCTGTCGAAGAATATTAACAATTCTTTTGGTACCTTTAATACCGTTCGAATCAGGCAGCGGATGCCCAGCTTCAACTACAGCGACTCCGTGGATCCTTTTTGAAGTCCCATATGGGGTGACAATTGACCCTGAAATACGGAAATTAGTATCCCTGCCGTGATGAAGTACTCTTAATAGACCCATCGTCATGGGCACAGAGGCCTTTCCAGCACCAACTACAAGGACTTCATCATATCTGGCCAAGTCAATTGTTAAAGTTTTATTCCTAATATCAGACACTATTAACCTATCTTGATCCCTTCTAACAGCCTCAGTTAGCAAGTTCATAGGTTCAACCGCTTTTATGGCTGCTTCAACCGCAGCCAATGCAATTTTGCTTGAAGCTAGGGCACGGTATTTTTTCAAGATAGAATTCTTATTGCGAATAGTTGAATTTGTCATCTGATATGTGCGACACCAGATCAAACAAACTAGATAAGAAGATTACCATTCCGATTGTAAATTTTTTTGGATCTATTTGTAAAATCTATGAGAATAAAACATTTGCAAATTAGCCTCGCACTTGGACATATTTACAAATCATTACAATTGTTGTCAGAACGATGAAGGTTTATTCATGAAGCACAATAACAGTTTCCAATTTTTTTCAAGATACATTAATCTAGGAATTGATGCAGAGATATGGTGCTTGTGCTAAATAACATGGTGTTGGATCTTAAATTGAAAGGTCTATCAGGAAGAAGAGGACTTATGTTCGTATCTTATTATGGAAGATCACGGGCTTTTATTGGTAATTACAGATCATGGAAGGAATTTAATTCAGATGGGCGAATTGCAGAGGTGGCAAGCTCTTTATTAAGTCATGAAACGCTCCATTTGACCCTCAACAAAATATCCTTTAGTGCTTCAGCTCAATTGGATGAACTCTTTGGTCAGTCAAACTATTGGGAAAAATACACGCATGGATTGGGTGAGCTTGAAAATATGCAAAGCCACATGCTTCCCACCTCAAAAAACGCTGGAAAGCGTGCCAGAAAAAGAAATAGGAATAAGTAGATACCAACGGACTAGTTATTTTGTGTTTGTAGTTTCTATGATGGCTTCCTTCAACTAAAGGTAGGTAGTAAATTCAGGTTCGTTGATATAGCAAGTAGGAGATCAAATTCCTAATGTGAGGGGAACGAAATTCAACTTGCGAAATTGATTCTCCATTGAAAATAAATATGGTCCTTATTTCAAATAAAGCAAATTTTGCGTTCAAAGATGAAAACAGATGTCCATTTTGTAAGACTTGACGTGTCCGCCGACCAATTCAAAATATTTACGCGGATATACAAGAATTTTGATACCGCTTTCCTGTTAGAATCATTGCAAGGGCCCAAAGAATTATCGGAAATTTCTATTATCGGTTTTGATCCACGGAGTAAGGTCACAATTGAAAAGAATACGATAAATTTGATTGAAGGCGAAGATTCAAGACAATATGCCAAAACACGTGACCCTCTATTTGCGATCAAAAATATTCTCCCTTATGTAAAGGATCAACGGTTTCGATACGTTGGCGGGGCGGTAGGATACATCTCCTACGAGGCCGCCAATTCCTGGGAAAATTTCAGATCGAAAAATAAGAAAAGGAAATTCCTTTCGGACGATTTTCCCATGCTCGAGTTCGGTATTTACACCGATGGTATTATAGTGGACCACGATGCAACCAAGGTATATTATTTTTATCAAGGGAGAGCTTCCCGTTTCGCTGAAGTCTCCAAGTTACTTGAGGGTCACCACGAAGAGGATTTCGGGGAGCCATTTAATTTTTCTTCACCTATCAAGAATGTATCAAAAAATCAATACATGGATATGGTGAAAAAAGCAAAGGAATTCATTTATCGTGGAGATATTTTCCAGGCCGTTCTATCTAGGAATTTACGATTCAGTGTTACTGGCGATCCATTGCGTGTTTATCAGAATCTAAGACGGATCAATCCATCTCCTTACATGTATTTTCTAAAAACTAGTCGTGAAGTCCAGATTATTGGATCAAGTCCAGAAATGCTGTTGCGCGTTTCCAAAAGCTATCTAGAGACATATCCTATTGCCGGTACCAGGCCTGCTGTTACAGAACCTGAACTAAATGAAAAGTTCAGGAAAGAACTTGTGAATGATAAGAAGGAAATTGCTGAACACACAATGTTAGTTGATTTGGCTAGAAATGATGTTGGTAGAGTCAGCAGGTATGGGACTGTAAATGTTAAAGGTCTGATGGCAGTAAGGCGGTTTAGTCACGTTCAACATATGGTTACCCATGTGTCAGGCACATTGCGAGGTTCATATGATCAGTTTAATGCTTTTAAGGCTCTCTTCCCAGCTGGAACAGTATCCGGCGCACCAAAAATACGGGCAATGGAAATCATAGACGGATTGGAACCATCGAAAAGAGGTCCTTATGCAGGTGCTCTAGGCTATTTTTCTTCAAATGGCTCGTGTGATTTTGCAATTATCCTTCGATCGCTTTTTATCAGGGGCAAAAAGGCATACTTACAAGCCGGTGCAGGAATAGTTATGGAATCGGATCCATCCCTTGAGTGGAAAGAAACAGAGCAAAAGCTAAACGCAGTGCTATTGGCATTGAAAGATTCAAAATCACTTGGGGATGAATTTGGAATTGGCTGACAATTGATTACCCGAGTAATTAGCCATAT
>JARBAV010000108.1 GCA_029237515.1 Nitrososphaerales archaeon | reverse complement strand
TTTCTCCACCAATGATAATTCCTGTTGCTTCTGCAGGTGTTTTTCCTAAACTGGAATGATCCCTACAAAAGTTATAATGTATTCTCATTGCTTCAATTATTTTCTGTGCTGTTTCTTTTGTCTGCATTCCACGCATTACCTTTTCTCGTTCCCTCATAGTTCCGTTCAATCTTTCAACTACAGAGTTTAATCCTTCATTTCTTACGGATATGCTACGAATGTTCTTAACACGAGGATTAGTATTGGTAAAGTATTCTCTATTGAACGCTTCATTGTAAGATTGTAGTCCATCATGTATTACTGCTTTAGGTCTACTTGTTTTTGTTTTTGTATCTTGAAATACCTTTCTTGCATCTTCCACTTCTCTACGCTGACTAACGACACTACTAATCCAGAATTTGGTACCATTATCCATAACGTTCCAAAGCCATTGATAGTGACCCATTTCCATTTTCTCACATCTCACATGTACCATCATTTCATCTACATGGAATATACCGCTTAAGTGAGGCGGAATTATTAAATCTACATAAGGCTTTACAGTATCTACAAATTTCCTTATCCAGTTTAATATTGAAACAGGAGTTACTGATACGTTATAGAATTGCTTAAGGTGATCACATATTTGTCTCAGACTTACCTTTTTGAAGAATAAATCTAAAGACACTAATACTGCTTTACTATTTGCACGACATTTTTCAAATCCAATATTCAGTATGAACTTATGATTACATGCCTTACAGCTGTACCGCTGAATATCTCCACTTTTGTTATGTCTGATACCACATTTGATAATTGATTCTGATTTACACTTTTGACAATTGGTAACTTCATTACTGATGGGCAGAATTGGCGGCAAAACATCTTGGGTTACTACATTCTTTTGCTGTTACTTCCATAGGGTAACTGCATAGAGATGTTTGCAAGTAACTTGTCTGTATATGAAGTCTAGACAGTTGCATGTCCATTGACCGTCTTGATGCGAATCTTTTTTGTGAATGATGTCGTACCATAAGCCATCTTCTGATTGTGACTTTACTCTATAATGTAATTTATTCCTACGCTCAACTTGAAGATCAGTTGCCTTTACCTGTCTTGCTAATTCCTGTTTTGATGCATACTTATGGAACAATTCGGTCATGTGATATCGATGTATATACATAATATATACATATATTTAAATATATACGCTGTATATACTAAGATATTACATGCCGTTTGAACCTAAGGTCAAGTTAGGTAAAGTAGGAAATAGTTATCGGGTTACAATACCTATGGAAATGATTTCAGATTTAGGATGGAAAGAAGGGGATATGTTAAGAATAGGTATGGATGATAGTAGATTGACTGTAAGAAAGGAAGTCTAATGCGATAATCTTTTAATATGACAAATGTCACATATTATGTTAAGGCTAAGTATACCGAACTCTACCGGCCCTATCGAGCTAATAAGCGGGGGTTGAATAGGAAGACTGATGTGGTATACTCTTTTTTATTTAACAAATCGTCTAATACCATCCATAACAATCTCATGAAAATCAGTTTTGAACTTTTCATCGACAAGTTCAACAACACTGTCTAATTTCCATCTTTTAAAATTGGCGTGTGCAACGCAATCTGCTAATTTATGCGCATCTTTCGGTGGCTCGGTCTTCAAACCTGAAGCCTTCAAATAATCTCTGAGCGTATCATTATCCACTTGAAAAGTAAGTTTGTCAATCTCACAATCTCTGATATCATTATTATTTAGAATAACAGTTTGAAGAATTGATCTCAATTCAATTCCAATAACCTGATTCAAATTCCTTTTATTCTTTCTACATTTTTTCTTATCCACATATTTATCGATTTCAACTCTTAAATCTATTAGAAATAGTTTCATACAACAAACAAGTATCTTTCCAGTGAAATCAAATTTATCTAATAATGGACGTTTTTCATTCTCAGGAATTTTATTCATGTGAGTAAACTTGTGTGATATATTCTTGAGATTCTTGCTAATTGAATCATGGTCTCCCACGATCAAACAAACATATTCTAAAGTTTGTTTCCCACTTTCATCGATAACTGCAATATACTTCGTCAATCAATAATAGTAGCACGAACGATTGTATTTTAAAATTGATTATCAAATGATTTTCAATAAGCAAATGTGTGAGATGACATAAACAGAAACACTTAAAGCTCAGTATTGTTCATATAACCGTATAAAGTAGAGAGGTCTCATCACCGTCCGATTGCTCGGTAGTCAGGAGTTGGATACACCACGACCATTGGCATCGGTTCACCTCTCATTCTAAAGGCAGAGTCAAAACATTTTAAACATTCCTGTTCTCCACTGACATTTTTTAATAATAGTATTTCCTAAAACAGAATATGGATTTTACAAGGGTCATGCTTAAGTGTAAAAAATGTGGTTCAGACTTTTACGCTGGAGTGCAAGTAACCAAAGAATCGGGATTGTCTGGCGCAGATTTTGCAATGGAAGAGAAAGAATGTCCTATTTGTAAAAAATCTGCTACATATTTGCCAGATGATTATTTTTTAGAGAAGCCTTAACTCCCTATCTTACCACTAACAAATAACTCCCGATAACTTACCAGAACTTAATTTACATAGGCTTTTATAATAGCTACCAACAACTTTTTTTGGACGATGAAAAATCAACGAAGATGGGGCGAATTAATTACAATCTGCTGTGGTATTGGTTTGGCTATAGCTGGACTAGTAGTTAGTGTTCCACCAGTGTCATATGGTGGGTTATGCATCATGGGCCTTGGAGTAATCTCAGTTTTCTGGAGATAGGTCTTAGTATTTGTACTATCGGAGCAGCGAATGGGTCCATAATTAAAGAATCAGAGAAATACCGACCTATTTTATCTGCGTTGTAACTGCGGATGAAATTATTCTCTTAAGGTCATCTGAAAGGTTTGTATTTGGATGAAAATTTAGGAATTTTTTGGCTTTAGTGATATCCGCACAACTTGCATTGATATCAGCTTCATTACTTCCTTCCTTGTAAAAAGGTTCTAACTCAAGCCCACTTAGATTAATCATTTGTTGGCACAGATCCTTTATAGTTGTTGCGACCCCTGTTCCTATGTTAAATATCAAAGGAGATGCAGATTCAAGTAAATCTCTCCTCTCTTCCATAGCCTTGATTGATAACAACATGGCATTAACAACATCTTTAATAGAAACAAAATCACGTTTCTGTGATCCAGTACCGTAAATAACAGGAGGAAGACACAAAGAAAGTCTTTTGGCAAATTTTGTTATTACGCTCACGTTACCAAATTGGATATCTCCATAAGCATTAAAAATTCTAAGTGAGATGGTATTTCGAATCTGTTTTGAGTTCATATATGATGTAACATGCTTTTCAGCAAGTAGTTTGCTTACTCCGTACGGCGATATGGGATTTAACTGGTGCTTTTCAGTTATAGGAATTTTCATAGGATGGCCATAAACTGCGGCCGATGAAGCAAAAACGAAATTTTCAACCTGATTGTTGGCGCAGGCTTCAAGAATGTTGATTGTTCCTTTTACGTTCACATCCATAGTCTTGTCAGGATATTTTATGGAATCCTCAACATTTACCAGGGCAGCCAGATGAACACATGTATCTATGTTATGATTACTGAATGTGTCAAACATAGATTCCTTATTCATTATGTCTAGGTTATAACATGCTATTCTATGATTCTGAGTTTCGTTAATTTCAGTAAAATAATCTCTTGGAAGATTTCTATCTGTGAGAATTAGCTCATAATTCTTATCGCTCAACAATAAGTTAACTAAATTATGGCCAATAAAGCCGCCAGCACCTGTGATCAAGACTGTCTTCATGTCTTTGGAGAATTTTGCATGATTCTCATATATAGCCTATTCTAGAATTTTCTCTGGATTTAATTCACGGGACTGCCACTCAGTGAACAAGTATATTTTGCGCTCAGCTTTTGAAAAGAGTGCGTCATAA
>JARBAV010000107.1 GCA_029237515.1 Nitrososphaerales archaeon | reverse complement strand
TGTCAGACATTAACAAACATCTCTTTTGTCGTTATCACGGCATACAATACAAACTCTTACCTCTTATCTATAGTTTGATATCCGAGTGCTTAAGTGGTTGGTACCTAAGTCCGAGAATTTCCATGAATTACAAAACCACGTTCCTTATAAGAAAGTGATTCATTTAGAAAGTATTATTACATATCAAATAATGATTATAACTCGATCTAATGATCTAACTTAGATCTGTTAGTGTTATTTAACCAGATTTAAATACTGTCATATAGTAATGCTATTATAATGGCTTGAGCCGACTGTGCGTTGATTCTAATCATTGAAACGAAGGAATAATTTTTCGACAGGCAGTAAATGTGAGTGTATGTGTCATACTAAAGGCAATATTCAAGATTATTGTGGTTATTGCGCGACCTCCCATAGGGATTTAAGAAGAACACAAGCATTGGGGATGAAAAACTAGTAATAATACTAGCTCAAATGTACAAAACCCAAGGAATAGTCTCCAAGGCTATTTGTCTCACATAAGAAAATATATCTTACCAGATGAATACATACATTAATATGACAATGATAATGTTAGAGTTTCGAGGATATCTCTCAATAATTATTGTATTATAATGTTATGTTATGTACATGACTTAAATTGACTAGAAAACCTATCTCATTGAGCACAAAGGGAGGAATTGAGTAGGCGAGGTATTATCGTCCATTAATTCCACAATATGATTGGATATAGTGACTGATTAGATATAGCGACACAGATATATCTCTAGTCCTACTGATTCGTATAATGATTCACAGGAAAGGAACTAAAACTAAGGCACATACAGATCGGAGATCCGCAAGTAAAAAGTATGCGAAAGCTGAAAGACGTAAAAGAAATAAGATAAAGCCATAGATGTGAGGAATTTGATGCTCACGTTTAGAATGTTTAGAGCTGCTCATTTACTTCGAAGGGTGACATAGTGTCGAAAAATTAGGCAGACGCTTAGTTTTCCCCTCATAGAAAAGAGACCTGATACACTTGCATACTTGCAATACTATTCTAACCCTGTGCACAGGGTAGAAAATAATGTCCGAATTGTTATCCATTATTATTGTTTCCAATGTCCAAACAATTGTCAAATTAAAGTATGTAAATATCAGATAAACTAGAAAGATGACGCTATATCGGAGAGTCATCTGATGTAAAGATACGAGCTCATAGACGATGCTCGTAGTTGGAGGAAAAGAAGCAACATAACATCCCATGGTATGCGACTATGTTCCAGTACTCGGGGACTATGATATGTGGTAGATGAAGGCAATTATATTTTAAAGACCGAGAATGACACTCAGGGAGTCAAAGGTCTGATAGCCTTTAGGTGAGCATTTTGATAGCGGACCAGAATAAGTATTGGATAGGATAACGCATTGAACATGTCATTATTTTTTGTCATGTTCCATTTGATATTCAACTCCACATTGTTCCGAACAAAACATTTCAGAATCGCTATCTTGACCAATATCGTCACCACAGTTTTTGCAGATTCCTTTTTTAATCGTATCATTTAAAATGAAGAGGTTATTATTACGTCTTTCTTTTTATACATCTTCAAGGCGTCCCGACTTTTTTAGTCAAACTAACAGTAGTACTGTCAGATAAACACATAAGATAAATGTATTCTGGAGCAAATCGAAACGTTCGTAAAATTGGTAAATTCTTAACAGCAAATACTCCAGCCAACTATATTAGTGTCTGCTGTACGTCACTAGTCAAAGGGACTCTATTAATTAATGAACGTATTTAGACCAATTTTACATCTATGCTCAGTAATGTTATAGCAATCAATATGGTTATTATAGAAACTAATACAAACTGACTGTACGCAGCGACAGCTGGCATAGTCATCCTAGTGAAAATGTTTGGATAATTAGCATCTATCAGATAACTCCAATATCGGATCTAGTGTCAAGTATGATGGATGGAAGAAAGGAATGAAGGAAGGGGGATTAGAAAGATAGAGAAGTAAGATTCAAAAAAATTAGGATATAAAGACAATTTGTTCAAAACCAAGATAGTATCAGTTATCGTCGTCGTCATTGCCTCAAAGCATAATAGTTTGATTATGCTCTATTGCAATATGGATTATGCTTGTTAAGGTAAATGGCATTCACAATAACAATAAAATGGTTAATGTCACCAGGCTCGACATTGACGACTACGGTTCAGTGATTCCGTTAGAAGAGTTAGAACTTCAACTACCTATTAACGATAACTCGGTTATTGAAATATTGAAAAATTCGCAGTATGCGGTTTTAACTATAGAGGAAAGCCTCGAGGAGAACGGCAATATTATTACTTCTGCAAAAACCATGACACTTGATGAACTTAACAGGGAAAAGCAAAAAACGATAGAAGTTGCCTCAGATAAAAATGAAGATCATTTAGATTAACCCATCAAGGATTCGATTAGCAATAAATGTCTATTTATATAATACATGAAATATCATGATCAGGTAGACTATATTTGATGAATTTCATTCAATTCATTTTTTGCACATCGAATAATATACAGATCGTCAGTTGTATGTTTCATATTTAGATCATCTATAAACCTTGTTAGCTGATTTTTAATATCGACTCCTTTTTCTCTTTGCTTTACACCGTTCTTATCCATTTCATCTAGTTCATGTTTTACAATCTCCTTCAATGCATCTTTTTCTCCCTCTTCTATCAAATTCAAAATAGTATTTGAAGAAAAATCAAATATTTTGTCTGAAATGGTATGAATATCATCTTTCCTCTGTATTTTTATAACCTCTTCTATATCAAATCTCTTATAAATAAGATCTGAGAAATATCTTGGATTGGTAATTCTCGTCAAAGTTCTTTGTTTGGTATTTAGTATCTTTTCAAACCTTTTTTTAAGATTATTTGCAGCACTATTCTGGACTCCGATCTCTTTTATAGCATCATTTGCTAACATTGTCATATCTCTCACAAAGTCATGGTAATCAGAGATATCCTGTGCTAGTTTAATGTCATAGTCGGTCTTATCGTGAAAACGAATATCATTTTGTCTATCCTTTGTCATATCATAATCGTATAATGTTGGTATGTGATCTCCTTCTTCTGATTCGGGATGTAAATTAACTATAGTTAACGAAAGGTCTGGAATATAATATGTTTTTTGTGTCTCATAAAAATCATTCCATTGGTCAAAAGATAACTTGCCTTCAGAATCTGCTGAAGAGTCGTAATCATCACCATCACTATCATCTTTTTTCCAAAATGTTCTATGGCTGCTAATTAATTCTCTCACAGGAGTATTACTCAGTATTCCTCCGTCCCAATATTTATCCCCATTAATTTCGATGTACGAATAGTTGATAGGTATAGCAGCGCTAGCAAGAACATGATTTATTGTAATATCATTTTTGCCGTAACTGTCAAATGTTTCGGGCTGGCCAGTTTTGATATTTGCTGCAACCAAAAGAAGTCTTGGTTCCCTATGATCAATATCGGTCTTTATGCCTCCACCTTCATAATGGTCAAATTGTAGTATAGGCGCAAATTCTAGAATAAACTCTTTCAATGGCTGGCTACTATATTGATACCACCATGCCGACGGAAAGTAATCAAAGAATTTGTTAAATAGCGGTGTAGGAAAGGGGGGAAAGAATAACGGACTAAAGACATGTGGTTCTCCAAAAACAATTCTTTTCTTTGTAGAGTAATATCTTCTTAGAGACTCTCCAGATATCATTAAATCTATAAAACTCTTATAGTATGGAAACATTTGGGTAGATAGTTGTTTATAATAATCCCAGGTATTCTTAAATAAAAGCAAAGGATAATCTAGGATAGAATTTGAAGAAATTTTTTTCCAAAAATCTAATAATCTTTCTGGAGATCCTTCCCAATATTTCAGTACTTTCCTAGGTAACTCTTCTTTTGAACTGGTATCGTTTGATTTATTTTCTAGAAAATGATTTACAATTATAGAAGCATTAATCGCACCTATTGAAGTGCCGGCAATTATGTCGAATATATTCTCATCTTCTGATAAATCTTTCTTAATCCAGTGATATAAAACATGAAATACACCAGCTTCATATGCTCCCAGTGAACCACCTCCCTGAAAGACTAATGCTCTTTGAGGGGCCACAGGCCTACTTTTTGGCATGTTATGCTTACTTTTATAATATTTATCTAGTTTTCTATCAATACTGATTGATTTCTGTCGTTTGAACATAACATAAACAATTTCCTATATCTATTCTCAATTCTTTGACACGTATTTCCTTTAGCATCTAATCAATGATAAGTTTGTCATATATTCTAGAAAATCTTTTATGATCTTGGATATTTGTAATCCTGCGATGGCAGCATTAGCACTCCCCAATACTAACTTCTTCTAAATACTTTCTAGTTACGTTACTTCTTGAATTCACTAAATAGTTGGTCTGGCAGTGATAGAAAAAAGCGCACTTTGATTGTTTAATAATAAGCTCAACTTATGAGATGCCCAAGCGCTGCGGGGTTTGTTGTTACCTGCTCATAAAACGTGGTACTTAGTGAACGGTTAATTCTAAATGACAGCCATCACAATAGTATGACAAATAATCAAATTCTGAAAAAAGCTCCATAATATCTTTGCATCTTGGGCATTCTATCTCGAAATCTAATTGCTCTGGTAGTATGTCTTCTTTTTGCTCGTGTGACTTAGATTCTCGAGTCTCAAGTACCTGATTATTTTCGTTTTTTTGTCTACCGGTACTTCTAGGCATAATTACTAATATACAAAATATCCTATTAAGGTTATAATTAATTTCAAGAACAAAAGAGGGGTTCTACCTGTAGTATTGCATCCTAACGACCATTATTGGTTTGGTTGATTCGTTCAAAATCAACTAATATGAACTCAAAGTATGAAAAGTATGAAAATGCCTTATTCTAGTCTGACCAAGACTTGCAGGATGAATGATATTGACTGATCATCTAAAAGCTAAATAATAATTCAGATGACCCCAGGCAATAGAATGTGAACATAAACATCCGTGATAGCAATGATCCCCGCAGATTCAGAATCGGATTGTATATTATCCAGAAGAGGGGATTATTCTGCTTGCAATTCAAAGACAAGATTGATAACTAAAGGAAATGAGATCAAGCGGCCCGGAATGAAAATAAAAAAATAGATAATATCCTAGGCAGTATATTTAATTTCTATTCTTACTTCCACGAATGCGAGTAGCTTTCATCCAGTCTATCCTCAGTCCTCTTCTCCGTCTACTGTTTCTCCGATAGTCCCATTAGATGATAGTTTCAGAATGGGTCCAAATGTTACTCCATTATCGCTGCTAACTCTCATAACCGGTGGTTCATCTGTCTGATTTGTCTCCCACCACGTGATTACTACACTATCTTCGTCGGCATCTACTTCTACCCTCTCTGAATCTGAATCAGTTGTATTGCTCAGGTTAGTCTTATTTGCGAAACTTGCACCGCCATCGGTCGATGCCCTAAACAATACTTCATTGTTGCCATTCACAGTGTTATTAGTCCACCAAGCTACGTAGACATTATCCCCTGTAATAGCAGGAGGTGCTTGTCTAATCGAGGCTGGAGCTCTTACTTCTTGTACTACTAATGAGGTTGCTGCAGCCGTTCCGATCGCCGCCAATATTACCATCGCAATAACTCTTACATAATGATGATGGTTTTTCCATCACGTCTTCATGAAAGATGAGATATATAATGTATTGATCATTATCCAGCTCTTCTTCACATGAAGGTTTCCTTTTTACGTCTAATAATATAAATAACCCATGAAATCTGAGGAATCATGTCATATTATATTACTGAAGAGTTACTCGAGGGCTGATGGGAAATGTATCCAAGACCCTACACCTATCAAAGCTGACTGCTGCGATATGTTAAAAAACAGAGTTCTAATATACATCACCGTTGAGAGTTCTCCATTTATCTGATTACGCGCTGCCAGATTGGAGAATAGAGAAATCTGCCATTAGTGCACTAAATCGTAATTATCAAGTATTTTTTGCAGGGTTACCGTCACATACTGGCAATAGTGTCTTTTCAAAAATATATGAAATAAATTGGACACCACGAGCGCGGCGCGCTTTTCCTTATTATTGGTATTGTGTTAAAAAGCAACTCAAGAAAATTGTACGTGAAGCTAGGCCAGATATCGTTCACGCTCATAATATTTTTTCTGCAAAGATGGTATCAGAGATAGATATTCCCTTTGTATATGACGACCATGAATATTGGCCATCATACGTAAGAAGACAAATAGAATCCTATAACTCAAGCTTGGAACAATCTAGTAGGAATAATGATAGCCCTAGAAGGATAACACAAAAGACAATTTTAAGATTATTGAATTACAGATTTTTGAAATTGGGTTTAAGA
>JARBAV010000106.1 GCA_029237515.1 Nitrososphaerales archaeon | reverse complement strand
TATTCTACAAGATACTCATTTAATTAGACATGAAGAATATACTGCTACAGGTAATTCATCTATGACCCATGCTTTTATGGTTTCTTACATTGGTCTTATGTGGTATATAATAACCAACCTTGGTGGTGAAGATACCGTGGTACAGAAAGATGGTGGAATAGAGGGTTACACAAGTTTTATTGCCTTTAACCCTGCCAAGCAAATAGGACTAGTAGTACTATGCACCTGTGATTCTGACACCGGTGATGTTAATGCAGGATTCTTAAATAGCCTTCTTAATTTATGGCTCCGATCAGTTCCAATCTCAAATTCTTGAGCTCGCATTAGACGAGATAAAATGTCCCAAACGGAGGGAAGGTTATCTGCTATACATTTTCGGTTCCTGTTGGTAGTCTTCTTTATTGCTTACCCAATGAAGTAGTAGTCATATGTGCGATCCGGCCGGGTTAGATACGAGCCCAGTATTTACGTCAAATATGGTTCACACACCCTTGGGGCCCAATTTAAAGTGGGCACAAAAGACTTAATATCTTCCCAGAAAGTCAGCCAACAACATCGTTAACTATATTACCAAGACCCAGTCAAGCATGACTGTGGCTCTACTCAATCTGGATTACTGCAGGAAAAATTGTGACGTCTTGTATGTATCAATAACAATCATTGCAGTATTTTTGTTTGCTATGTCAGTTTCAATTCTCAGTGGATCTACTTTAGATCATCACACAACAGCTGGTGCCGATGTGTACGCTCAACCCTATGTAGAGACAGTGAAGCATAGAAATCTAACAATTGATCTTGGTAACGGATTAGAGACTAATGCTCAGCTAACTGTTCCCGCTGTGGGTGAGGGGCCATTCCCTGGCGTAATTATATTTCCGGGCGCTGGTCCTTATTCGGTACTTCCATCGACCTCTCCATACTCTCATATGGCTGAGTATCTCTCAGAGAGAGGCTTTGCTGTACTTAGATATGATAAGAGGGGTGTGGGGCCAATGTTCCTACCAAATTTCACGATATCAGATAGTAATGCATGGGGGAATCTTACATTTGACAATCTGAAACAGGATGCGGAGACGGCTTTATCGGTACTATTGCAGCAACCTGAAGTAAATGCAACTAAAAAGGCTACTTTGATTGGACATAGTGAAGGTACTAACTTCCCTCCAAGACTTGCCGCCGAAAACCCAGATAAAGTCAGAAATATAGTCCTAATGGCTCCAGTTGCTGAAAAATGGACTGATATTATATATTTCCAGGAAGTTGATAAGCCTGTTCTTTATGCTGAAAACATATTAGATAAAGGTGATCTTGGACAGATATCAGTAAAGGAAGGATCAAAAGACCCTATCTTTCAGAATTTGGTTGGTGGGAACCTAACTGAGCTTCTTCTCAGTCAGACTAACGTTACTGAAAATAATCGTAGCGGTACATTGCCTGAACAAGAAAACAACACGAATGATGACTTGATTAGTATTGAAGGTGTGCTTAAGCCTGCACTTGTAAGAGAATATGAAAATGAAACATCTCCAAGTACCTCACTGCTCTCAGCCAAATGCATCGCCGCCTATTGCCCTGGTTATGGAAAATCGTTTTCTGCTCTGCCTAGCGTCATCGGTATGATTGGTAACGTTTCTTCAAATACCGGTATCCTCATACTCATAGGAGAAAATGATAGCCTAACCCCTCCTAATCAAGCGTTACTAATGCAACAAAGATTAACAGAGGTAAATCATCCTGACCATCAAATTATTGTCTTTCCAAACCTTGGACATTCATTTCTTCCTTCCAATCAATGGATAGACTCACATGGTTTAATGGAAGAATATGTATTTCAGGATTTGTTTGAATGGCTTTCCTCCCCATCGAGACAGAAATAGTCTTCTCTATTACCTACCGTATTCATTAATAGTGAGCTAGGTATAGCCCAAATTCAAAATGATTCCATAAACTGAAACATATTTTTAGTTAGAATATCTCTCATACAGTTGATGAACCCCTGTACCTACGGGAATCTAACCCCCTTGGCTCACTCACCATGCAATTTCAAGTTTGATTTATCTCAATTAATATTATCTTTTCCTCACCATGTTCATTCTGAGAGAAGGTGTATTATAGTATTCTATCGCATAGTACAGAAGATCTCGGATAAGAGAGGATAAAGAGTAGCACGACTTTACTGAAGAAGAGATATGGGCTCTCCGCAGCAGCAGTTGGCACATCATACCCGTTAACTTTCAAGAGAGACATAGAGAGATGCTGCAGTGGACATATACGTTGATGTCCAAGAGGCTTGTCAAGATCTATCCTTCGCTGCAGGAGATGATAGTTTCATTAAGAACGGCAGTCGTATTAAATTACTGGAAATTAGACAAGTATCAAACGTCGCATGCTGATGGATGCCTTCAGGCATGATTGCTATAGCTATGAGATTCCACGAAATAACGCTTAACTCATCTTATTATACGTTTCAGGTGAACATGAGAATATGCTAACAGATGGAGGTGGAAAAATTCCTATTAATTCAGATAAATGACAATGTAGTTAAGGTGTTGAGAACAGTTGTGAACAACGAAAAGATTTAGGATAAAGATAGAACACTATACAATGTCATAGTATGCTAGGGTTTGCTGGCGCTCTAAAATACATATATAGTTTGTTTATCTATTTCACTGATGCTGTGCAAGCAAGAACTTTAGTTACTTTTGCAGTTATAACTGGCGTACTAACAGTCGGAGCACTATCATTACTAGCTGTAACAAATGCAATACACGGGAGTGACGATTTTTTTGCACAAGTGTTCGCTACTCATATGGATACTGCTACATCAGATGAAAAAACAGTCGTTCATCAGGGCATAATTGCTTCAAGTCCGTCACCCCAGATTATACCCAGGCCAAATGAACATCTCCAAACAGTAGTTGTTTTACCTTACAGAAGTGATGGCTCAATCTACAAGGGGATTTTATCATTTACAGCAACCAAACCAGTTGAAGTAACATTTAACCATAGAATCCCTTTAGATAATGCTACTCTTTCACAATTGGACATGGAAAAATTTGGAAAGATGTTTATACGTCATCTAACCGCCTTTCCAGGTAACATATCTGCTATAGGGCGGATCATACCTGATTATAGTGGAAGCACATCACCATATTTTTCTGCATCTATGCCTTTTGTATCTAGTTCAGTTGTGCTTCGTACAAATGACGAGCCATTTATTGCTGCTTACGAAGTATATGCTGATATAGTTCAACCCAAAGTAATTAATCACCTTGAAAATGCTACTGTTACTAATACGACCAACGCTTCTGGTTAGATAATACAAAAATTGCAATGTTAGAGAACACGGAATGAGCACTAGACAAAGACAAAGATATGCAACGTTCATTGCAATCCAGGCTTGGACTAACGATCACAACTATGCCATTATAACTATATCACATCCGGTTATAGTGCGTTTTAGTTGATATCCACCGCACCCTCAACCTGGATATATAATATTCCCACTTTTTGCGTAATAAGCATTTAAGCTTCATCATTATCAAATTTAGGCTCCTGTTTTAGCATCGGTATCAGAATGGATACCACCGCACTAATCCAAACCAAAAAGTCATATTACCAGTAGTGGGAGTCACAAAGGAATGTGAAAGACCTGAATACTGACATGTATCTGGTCAGGAGCTACCTCTAGCAAACTATCGTCATGGCGACATAATTAAGCTACCAACTCACGATAAAACGCAGATTTTAATATTTATTGGAAAGACCAGGAATAGCACTAATCGAGGGCCTGATAAATCTGAGGAACATGAAATTATAAGAAAGAATTCAAGATTCTGGAGCTCAGAAAGTTTGGTGAAGGCAGACTTGACCTCGGCATGGAATATCATGATTGGGTTTAATGGACGTCAAGATGTTGCGAACAACTCTCAAGTATTGCAACTTTCTTGAACAAGCGGGGGAAGTGACTATGCTAAGAGGGTAAGATAACATTCGATCCTGCG
>JARBAV010000003.1 GCA_029237515.1 Nitrososphaerales archaeon | reverse complement strand
GTCAAATGCAAGAAGGAATCAAAAATAATATACCATTTGATACTGTAGCAAGTATTGCTTCTGCGATAGAACGAGACTTTTCAGAGGAACTTAATTTAAGTGGTGGCAGTGAGAGTGGTTCCGAACAGGCAAAGTACTTTTCTACCATTAGGGAACTCCTTAATAGTAGTATTGCCTCGGTGAATGCTGGAGACTATGATGCTGCAGATGCAGCAGCAATTAAGGCATACCTAGATAACTACGAATATCTAGAGGCGCCTATCGAAAAACATGACCCGGACCTTATGGTAGACATTGAGATAGAGATGCGAGAAGAACTTCGTCAGATGATAAGAGAAGAACGTTCCCCACAAGAGATTGTCGTATTTATTCAAAATATCTTAGGTAAACTGGATCAAGCTGAAGACTTGCTAAGAAATGATCCGGAATACCGAATGAACTTAAACACTACCGCAGCTACTGCTGGATCATCCTTAGCGAATATTCAAGGATTGAGGCAGGGTTTGGGTACTTACACAGGAGAAACTCGACAAATGGGAGAAGCAGATGATCCAGCAAAACAATCAGTGAGAGATAACATAGATCAAATAAGACTCAAACTAAGTGAGATGCTTAGACTCTATGAAAGACAAAACTATGAAGGTGCACTATTGACTGCACGGTCTGCATATTTGGATAGCTATGAAACTGTTGAAATTCCACTTAGACCAATAGACCCGGATTTTACACTTGATATGGAGATTAAGTTTGCTGAATTAAGGAATTTGCTTCAGCAGAGTGTACCATTGCAGGATGTCGAAGAGAAGACCGTAGAAATTAGGAGAGGATTAGATGAATCCGAGAGACTAGTCTCAGGAGTGGGAATAGTTGCCCCGGCAATTGCTTTCTCAACTTCATTCTCCATCATATTTAGAGAAGGGCTGGAATCTGCCCTAATAATAGGTGCGATCCTTACATATTTGCAAGCATCCAGGAATACCCATTTCAAGAAGCATGTATATTATGGAATTCTTATTGCTGTGGCTGCTACGGCTGCAACGTGGTTCATAGCACAGTATATAATCGAAATATCAGGAGCAAACAGAGAACTGATAGAAGCTATAGCTGGCCTCTCGGCTGTCGCAGTTCTTTTCTGGGTTAGCTTCTGGGTCTTAAATAAGATTGAAACCAAGAAATGGATCGAATTTGTAAAAGCAAAGGTTTGGAAGGCCACCACGACAGGCAGCGTTATCGTATTCACGGCTCTCGCATTTTTCACGGTATATAGAGAAGGTTTTGAGACCGTCCTATTTTACCAGGCGATGCTGTCCTTTGCAAGGTATATGGAACTATATGTTGTAGCAGGTCTGGTAATTGGACTGGCGGTCATCATTGGAGTGGCAATTTTGGTCAACAAACTAGGGAAGAGGTTGCCTCTAAGAGCACTCTTTGCCCTAACCATGGGTATAGGGGCATACATGTCCATTGCATTCATGGGAAATGCAGTTAGAGAGCTACAAGAATTAGGTGTGGTTCCCACTACTCCTCTGTTCGGCATAGTTCCAAGGTTGGATATTAATTTGGCAACAATGACAGGGATTCACCCCACGCTGGAATCAGTTGTTGCACAAGTTATCCTTCTCGCTATATACCTTATTGGATCACTCTATATATTGATCCTGAAGCCCCGGAGGCAAAAATCTATTGAAAGTGTACGGAAATCTATGGCTGATCTTCACGGAAAGAAAGAGGGATGAACTTGAGCAAGGCTCGAAAAGTCCAGTATCACATTCTTATTGCCGTGACTCGACAACGGACGTAGATTATCGACCGCAAGCTAGTACGTGGCTCGTCCTTGATACAAATACCTCCTGGCCTGTTGGTCAGTCCATGGCTAGGACGCTAAATCATTTACGGTGTTTTGAATTTAACCATCAAAGACTCAGTCAATCAAAATGTATTAGGTGACTTTCGTCAGAATTTCAGAAGATACTAAGCTATCGGCTAAGTCAATCAAAAATAATAAATTAACTTCTGGTGTTTCATATCCTATTACCCCCCTGCGAATGATGCGATCACGAACCAAGGAGAAAGGAAAGCACGCTCACTCCACTCACTATCGAAGATTGGTATGGGAGAATATAGTTTGGCCTCTCATCATTCAAGTAAATCGTCCTTATTTTACACTTGAAGAATATCAGCGCAAAAGGAATGAATTTTGTAAAATTAATGACATTCCGGTTTCCAAGCTATCTGGCGGATTAGTGTCATTAATTATAAAAGATATCCTGAAGAAGGATTACGAACACAGAACCTGGATTTACTCAATTCACTATAGGCTCATTCCATATATGCGAAAAAAAACGAAGCTTGAGTATGGTCTCGCAGTTAGGGAATCATCTGGGAAGCGATAAAGGGGAAATTCAGAAATAATCGTTTATCATACAACCGCAATTTAACGCTAGCGACATTGATAATGGGGATGGATTTTCACATTATTGCAAATACTTAATTACTACTATGTGATTCTGATTACCTGGGACTGTACTATGAAATAAACGAGACCACTAAGGCCCTATTTTATTTCACGGCGCCGAATAAGACATATTCCAGAAAATGCAATTCTGCCGATGTGTGACTCGAATTTCCAAGTTCCTTCACCTCTACTCTATAGGACACGTGAAAGAAGGAAATTCATTTGATGTGGTCTATCACTTTCAAACACATGGAAACGAACACTAAAATTCGAAATGTTACTTAGCTTGAAGGTCCTAACGATTTCATACCTAATTTGATTAACAACTATGAACATATAAGATTAAGCTGATGCTTAGTACCTCTATCGAAACATCGGGTGCACCTTTCAGAGAATTCAGTAGTTAACCATATCTTTAACTAGGATGATCTCGTATAGAATATGAGCAAGAGGTGTATTCCACAGCAGGAACTCCTGAATCTCGACATGGACACAAGAAGACTGTTTGCAGTATTTGTGGGAAAGATTTTGAATCGGAAGAAACATTGAATATCCACAAGAAAATGGAACATAGCGAATCGAGCCATGCACCAGCTGGTGTAGCATAGATTCTTCTATATTTTTATTTTACTTCGAATCTTGACTTTCTTCGAATCCGTACTTTGACACGCTTCCACTACTCGTCATGAAGAACACGGCCTCTAGGAAAATATTTGTAATTTGGATTCTAATTTGAAAGATTCTAATATACATTTGAGTAGTATTAATCCAATCGAGTTCAGCTTATCGAACAATTATGCTAAAGTGAAAATTTAACCTTATTAATATAACATGAAGATAGAACAAAAATGATAAATACTTAAAGTCTAGAATGTAACGTAGTGGAGCCCCGTTCAGTTGGTATTATAATAGTTATCAATTGTATATTCCTCACTAACTTTTACATTATTGAATCAATTCCCAGCTTTGCTTCCACAACTCAAGTCCCTAACGGGAATGGGGAAAATGTTACTTTGAGAGTCCTTTTTGATGAATTTAACAGAAAGGGAATGGGGAAATCTCTCGTGGATAATGCCCTCGAGGAGTT
>JARBAV010000105.1 GCA_029237515.1 Nitrososphaerales archaeon | reverse complement strand
ACTAAATTATTTTATTTTTTTGTTGGCTTAATGAGAATAACAAAGTCCAGAGTGGTGGGACCCGCAGAATTTGACATCAGATCCCGCCAGTCGCCATTTAACTGTTATATAATTTGTTGTCAATAGAAACGATGAGGTATAATACCGTACTATGTTCCGCTGGTGGAATTCAGGTCATTAGAGCATTCCGCTTCATAGTCCCACCGGACTAATCAGATATCTTGCCATGACTTCATTATCGTTGCGATCGTCACCACACCAGAAGATCGACAATGTTCGGCACTAACAATAATTACACTTGGATAAATATTATGTTATGCATAATATGATAGGTCTAATAACTGATAATAAACTCGACTCGTTTTCAATTGATCTATTTTACTATGTGCATCATCATGCTTATCTTTCTAAATTTCCAGTCAAAAGACTATGCCAATGCTCAACTTAGAGGAAATATGACTCTGAAATGTAGCCAGGGAGGAGAATGTCTTACTGTAATTTGTATTGATGATAAATCCTGTGAGACGATAATGTCAGATTCAAGAAACGGCACTGACATCCGGGAATTCTTGGAGAATAAAACTAAAGTTACCTTAATTCCTCGAGATATAATTTGATAACGGTTAGTCCATGAAACTATATATTTTGCTGTTCGCAATAAAAATAACAATTCCTAATTACGTGGTACACCATATCGGCAATCTCCCTTGTTGGTTGAACACTTTGCGGATCCACCGTACTTGTTCGGACTAAAATCGGACTTCATAATTTATTTAAATTTTAGTGTCCAAATTATCTTCGGACGGAAAGTGATTCATTTAACAACATGACTAATTTATCGTTAAGGTGGATGGTGATAACAGCTATTGTGATAATCAGTATATTTGGAATTAATTTTATTGCCTTGAGAACTTGGGGAGTTGACATAAAAGGAACGCAGGGTGCTGATACTTTGCAAGGAACTGCAACTGATAATGATATTAGAGGATATAATGGAGACGATATTATAAACGGATTACAGGGTAGTGACGAAATAGAAGGACAACAAGGAAATGATTTACTGAATGGTTCAGATGGAAACGATTACCTAACAGGTGGAGGTGGATTTGATATTTTGGATGGCGGACCTGGAAGTGACGAATTGAATGGTGAAATTGATAGAGATAGTCTATTCGGCGGAACTGAAAATGATGTGTTGTATGGTGGATTAGGAAATGATATTCTTGATAGCGGACAAGGTGATGATCGTCTGTATGGTGGACCTGGTAACGACACTTTGAAAGGAGGTCCAGGTGGGGATTACTTTAGATGTGGTCCGGGAATTGATAGTATAGGAACATTTAGTCCAGACGACGGCGATCATGAGTTTGGTGACTGTGAAATAAAGAAACCTTAGAACTTGAGCATGCAAGTTGTACTTTTTCAACAATAAAAGAGAATCATATACCGGATACGCACGGTGGGAGGATTGACTGTGATAGAGTTTCAAATTAAATATACCCGATCAGAGTCGAATCAACCATAGTTCGACAAAATGCAACTAGATGTTATATCCAAGTAAATCTCAAATAGCAATCGTCATAATAATGATATATTAAATCCAACCAATAACTCAATACTGATAAATCGTATTTTGTTCTATGACTATTAATTGTTAAAAATATCAGAGACCTTGGCATTGTTTACAAAATTCTATCTAAAAAATAAGAATACAATCTCACTTAACAAGAATCTTGTACTTTCAGGAATCGTGGGCTTTGTAGTCAGTCTATTTGTTGCATACTACTCTGATATCTATTCTGCTGATGAATTTCTTAATTCAGCATTAACTGTACTTATGGGATTCATTTCGTCAAAAGCAATTTTTGTTATTCTTTTCCATCTTGATCATAAGAAAAAATATACAAAAAGATTTAGCGGCAAACTGAATCTGGGTATTCTAAAACAAGTAGTAATGAAGATGATATTTGCGGATTCTATATTTGATATTATCAATAATGTATCTCGGTTTTTCATTTTGCTAGAGTTATTGAAAATTAATTATCAACCGATACACGCGGCATTGATAGCTTCAATTGTCGCATCGATACTTTCTTATTCAGCAATTAACTTGATTGTAAGACGAATCCATGTATTTGGTAGAAAGAAAAAAATCTTGTAAATTTTCATTCTCCGGAATTTAGATTGTCATTTGAACACTTGACTGGACTCCCATGGGTTGCAGTGGAGAATCCAATTAGTAATGTTTGATAAATTAGCGTAAAGGATGTTTGACAATCATTACTTCTTCACATTACCTCTTCAAATTCCATATAATGCAAATTAAACTCATTTATACCACTTTCCAAATTTTTACGTAATTATAAATATTGGCTATATTCTTCTCATGGATGTAATTGGAATACCTCGTTATGCTTCCCGGACCAACAAATGTTCCTAATAGAGTTATTAATGCAATGTTAACTCCTATGATAAACCATAGAAGTGATGATTTTAGAAAATTATACAAAGACATAGTAAATAAAACACAGACTGTATTTGAGACCGAAAATGATATCGTAGTGCTCACAACTTCAGGCACAGGGGCTGTTGAAACTTCAGTTTTAAATCTGATAAAAAAAGATGATGCAGTAATTATACCTGTAAATGGAGAATTTAGTACTAGACTCGCAGATCTTATAGATAACTATGGTGGAAAGACCATTAGAATAAACTCGCCGTATGGACAGAACCCTCCAATACAAAAAATAGAAGAGGCGTTTGAAAAAAATACTAATGTCAAAGCACTCTATGTGGTTTATAACGAGACATCTACAGGTACTACTCTAAGAAATTTATCCAAACTAGGCGATTTATGTAAGGCACATGGAGCTTTTTTTGTAGTGGATGCAGTATCAATTCTCGGTGGCGATGAATTGCCTGTTGACAAATGGAATGTAGATGT
>JARBAV010000002.1 GCA_029237515.1 Nitrososphaerales archaeon | reverse complement strand
AGTCCTCCCAAATATATTATTCTCTTCACACCACATTCTGTCGCTGCATTTGCAAAATTTGAGGCAGCTATTCGATCACGTTCCGCAAATTTTTTCCAATCTTTGGATGACCCTTCCATGGAGTGAATCAAATAGAAGGCAATATCTACTCCCTTCATTGCACTGACTACATCTGAATATTTAGAAGCGTCTGCTTCCACAATCCTGAGATCTTTGTTAGATCCTTTAATGGACTTTACATTGCGTGTCATACATCTAATCTCAAATCTATGATTGTCATTGGATGACAAGAGTCTATCAACTAAATGACTTCCAATAAATCCACTCGATCCGGTCACAAGGATCGTTAGATGTTCCTTATTTGACTCAACTACAAGGGGATTGTGAGTAGAACTGAATTCATTTTGTTCCAATAATACTTCGTGACTCCTTCCTAAATAACTCTAGGTTGTCATAAAATATAAAGATGTCCAAGGAACTGTCCTAGTGCCAACTTAAGAGTTTAATCTTTATTCAATTTTCCCACATTTCACAAATGACAACTGGTTTATATTTACCATATAAAATATAAGCAAAAAATGTTAGGCACTATTAGATATCTGATGGTAACTTATATAAATGATGGGCCTATATATCAGAGCATGAGCAAGACGTCCGAACAACAAAAAATGGAAACTCAGTGGCCTGATCTGTTAGGACAGCTTTTTGATAGGTTAACAGGGAAAGAAGCAATCATCTCCTATGGGTTTAGAAACCTGGAAATAGAGGTTCCACGCGCAGCAGGGCCTGGAGGACAAAATTTGGGTAGTGCAAAATGGGTTCTTAATGGTGATCTAGTCATAAAGGCCCAATCTCATAAATCAAATGAAATAGAAAGGTAATGTAATTACTAACAAGTATTTTATTGAATGTTACATGATTAAAAATGAGAGAACGTATCAGTTATTTTCTATAAATTCGTATCTCGCAGGATTTTTTAACTGTTTTAGAGGCGGCATGATAAAAATCGATATTGCAAGTCAACCAACAATAGAAATCGGGGTAGAGAACAATAATAAAATTATTTTCAACGTACTATCTTCAGACAACAGTATGATTAATAGCAATAATAGAAGCAATAATTATACAAGTAAAATACCTCTAAGAGAAAGACTGTCGGAAGCAAAGGATTTTGCGAAATGCATTAAAGAAAGTAATCAAACCTTCTCCGTTCTTTACGAAAATAAGGAAATAATAGTGATGGGGAAGGAGGCTAAACCCATGCTCACTAAACTAATCACTGGTAGTAATGAAATTCAGATAAAAAACATTAGACAACTCAAGAAGTTTGAGAGCGAAATACTTAATGCATGATTCTTGAAACATTACACTTCTCTTTTTATATTTAGGCGTGATTTACGCCTTGAAGATAATACTGGTCTCATATCAGCCTTAAATCGCGGAGGAAGAGTTATTCCTTGCTTCATATTGGATAAGCGGCTACTTGAATCTACACCTAGTAAACTAAAGAATAATAACGCGATACAATTCATGCTAGAATCTCTTAAAGATCTAGACCATCAGCTAAAGCAAAAAAATGTAAGGTTGCACTTATTCTTTGGAAATATGCATAAAATAATTGAAGAGTTGATAACTAAAGAAGAGATCGAATCAGTTCACTTTAAGCCACAAAGTAACACATATAGTAATTATTATTCTATGGATACTGTACCGGATGAAATAGAAGATAGAACAAAAGAAGACATTTATAACCAGATTCTTGAAACACATAATCCAAGAATCTATTCTCGAGGTGGCAGAAGTCAATGCTTAAAAATCCTTAAAAATATGAAGAAAAATCAAGATTATCCGAACAATAAAGATTATCCTGCAAAAGAAGCTACGACAGGATTATCAGCGCACAACAAACTTGGTACATGTTCGATACGGGAGATATATCATACTATGAAAGAAAATCTAGGCAATAGTTCACCGCTACTAAGGCAGCTTTATTGGCGGGACTTCTTTACTTATATTGTGTACCACTTTCCACATGTATTCAAACAGCCGTTTCAACATAAGTTTAGAAGGATGGTATGGAAGAGGGATCCAGAGAAATTTAGGGTTTGGTGTAATGGCAAGACAGGATTTCCCATAGTAGATGCAGGAATGCGGCAACTCAATATAACTGGATTTATGCATAATAGGGTAAGGCTTATCGTAGCGTCTTTTCTGACAAAAGACTTACATCCAGATTGGAAACTTGGTGAAAGATATTTTGCTGAAAGACTTGTAGATTATGATCCTTGTGTGAACAATGGTAATTGGCAATGGGCAGCGTCTGTGGGATGCGACGCACAGCCGTATTTGAGAATCTTTAATCCGTGGTTACAACAAAAAAAGTTTGATCCACAGTGTATATACATCAAAAGATTTGTGCCCGAGCTGATGCATTTGCCTCCAAAAGCTATACATGAGATATACAAAAATTATAGACACGTAAAACAAGAACTAGATTATCCTCGACCAATAGTTGATCACGAATCTGAAAGAAAAATTGCAATGAATCTTTATGCGGTTAACAATAGCACACAATGGAACAAGAAAAATATTCTAAGTAGTTCTGGTTGTTTCACTAATTTATTAATTTTGGCTGT
>JARBAV010000104.1 GCA_029237515.1 Nitrososphaerales archaeon | reverse complement strand
AGTCGGTTGTGCATCTACTGGAAATCTAGCTTCGGCAACAGCTGCACATGCTGCCAAGGCAAAGTTGCCATGCTTTATTTTTGCACCCTCTGATATTGAAAGAGTAAAAATCTCTCAAGCATTGTCATATGGTGCAGAATTTGTTGCAGTAGACGGCACGTATGATGACGCCAACAGGGTTGCATCTGTAATTGGTGACTCCAAAGGTATTGGGATAGTCAATATCAATATGCGACCATACTATGTTGAAGGCTCAAAGACACTTGCCTTCGAAGTTGCGGAACAACTAGGCTGGCAAGTTCCAGATACTCTTATAATCCCGGTAGGTAGTGGAGCCATGCTCAACGCAGTTTGTAAGGGATTTGAGGAGCTCGAAAACTTGGGGTTGATAGGTGATGTGTCAAAAATGAAAATTATTGCAGCTCAACCACACGGTTGTGCACCAATAGTCGACGCTTTTAAAAGCAAGAGCAATGAAGTCAGGCCAGTAGAAAAGCCTGAAACGATAGCAAAAAGTCTGGCGATCGGCGACCCAGGCGATGGATTATATGTACTTAGACGTCTTGCTCAGTATAATGGTATTGCAGAGGAGGTCACAGACGAAGAGATTGTGAATGGTATTCTGGCTCTTGCAAAGACCGAGGGGATTTTTACAGAACCGGCTGGCGGCGTATCTGTAGCAGCGCTTAAAAAGTTATTTCAGGATGGCAGGATTGATAAGGACGAAAATATTGTGTGTTATGTTACAGGTAATGGACTTAAAGCGACTGAAGCAATTGTGGACGTACTTCCAAAACCAGATGCTGTAAAGCCAGATATACAGGTAGTATCGGCGCTAATTAGATGAACTAAAGATTGGAGCTGAAACAGAGATTATGGTTCAAATAGAATTTGTAATTCCGTCGGTCCTAAACAAAGGTGGAGGAGAGCGTAAATTGCCCATCGAAGCTGAAAGTTTGAGCGACGCATTTCAAAAAGTGTCACAAACAATGGGCGAAGATTTCAAGAGAAGAGTATTTGATCTTAATGGTAAACCACGTTCATTGATCAATATCTACCTAAATGGAAAGAACATAAGATTCAGTAGCGATGGTATGGCCACAGCATTAAACAAAGATGACACAATTTACATACTCCCTGCAGTCGCAGGAGGAGGAGACCGAGAAGGAGATGAACAGTTTTCTGGGAAGGATATGCAGCGATATTCAAGGCAGATCATGCTCGAAGAAATTGGTTTCACTGGGATGGAAAAACTAAGGAAGGCTACTGTATGCGTGGTCGGAGTCGGCGGAATAGGCAATCCTGTCACAACAATGCTTAGTGCTATGGGTGTGGGTAAACTCAGAATAATAGACAGGGATGTTATCGAAATTTCTAATCTTCACAGACAGCATTTGTATAATGAGGATGATATCGGCAAAGTAAAAGTTGAAGTAGCTGCTGAGCGCTTGCAGAAATTAAATCTAACCGCCAAGATTGAGGCAATACCAATCTCTGTTACAAGATATAACGCAGAGAGCCTAGTGAAGGGGGCAGACATAGTTATTGATGCGCTTGATAGCGTAGACGCAAGATATGCATTGAATGATGCATGTATAAAGCAAAAGATACCGTTCATTTATGCTGGGGCGTTGGGGATGCTTGGTTCAGTATGTACGATTCTCCCTGGCGAATCAGCATGTCTACGGTGTATGTTCCCTGAATTAGAAGAGGAAGATATGCCTACTTGTAGTACAGAAGGTGTTCATCCATCGATACTTTACTTAGTTGCGGGATCTCAGGTATCAGAAGCCGTTAAAATAATCACTGGTCAAAAGCCTTCATTGGTCGATAAGCTGCTATATATAGATCTAAATGATTTGACGATGGAGAAGGTACAAATGTTAAGACAAGAAGCTTGTCCATCCTGTGGCTCCGCTGCTAGTTTGTCAAAGTCACTCGATGCTAAGGCAGTTTCAGGAGATCAATTATTTGTTGAGGAGCTTTGTGGGCGAGATAGGGGTAAGAGAACTTATACAGTTGCGCCATTTGGACTCTCATCCATAAGTCTTTCCATGATAGTAAAAAATGCCGAGCATCTTGGGTATGATGTGACATCCCGTGGAAATTTAGGAATAACAGCCTCAGGCAGTGGGGTCGAAGGGAATGTATCAATCAGTATCCTTACCAGCGGAGCAGCTACCATTGTTGGAGCAACTAGCGAAACTGATGCACTCAAGATTTACAGGACATTTGTGGATGGCACGATCGCAAGAAATTGATGCCTGAGATGTAATTAAGTTTTGAAAATTTGTTGTTTACAAACGTTCGTATTTGCAACATCACTCTATACGCGCCCTAGATAATCCATTATTCTTACTGACGTTACAGAAAAAATATGCCCTGGGCCGTACTATAAGAACTAAAGTTTGAGTCTCTCTAGTATCCTTCTACCATCTTCATGTGACAAAGGTGCACTTAGCTCCTCGGTTCGCAAGACATACTCCTTTCTTTCTTTTTGTTCAGTTTCGTACCTCAAAATTAATTCTCCCTTTACTGGGCTCTTATTGGAAATTCGTTGGATCAAAGGCGAAAATCCCACTGCAACAAGTTCGAGAAAAGACATTACAATATCTTCGTAATATAGTAGTGTCTTGGTTGAATCATTTGAGCTCACAATGCCTTCCTTATCTCCTACCCTGATCGAGTCTAGTTTCATGTGAGGTGATACTACAGATATATTCGAGATCTCACTTATTCTATCTGCTAACATTTTTCCCATCATTACGAGTTTGAGGGTATCTGTCCCTTCTTGAAACTCTTTTTGAGTCAAATCTATTTTTCTTCGTTCATCCTTGTCAAGGTAATCAATTCTAGGCAATTTGCCTTCCGATACGAGTTCTTTGTAGTAATCGATGGTAGTACTACTATTAATACTCTTGACACCTTTCTCTTTTGGTATCAAGTCAGGTAGATTGTATTCTAGCTCGACTGATTTTTCGTCAATCTTCGAAGGATCTCCTGAGAGCCTGACAGTTAAAGCCTTGCCACTATGCATCTTGATGTAAGTTATGTATAGATTATTTGCATGGACATATTCGACCTCTCTTTCAGACGAGTCTTGAGGCTCTTCTTGGCTCGATCCAAGCCCGAAAGACCGTCGTAGTTTTTCTGATATTGATTTCTTGAATCCGATTGGGATCAACAGATCGTCTACGCCTAGATCGGATATTTTTCTCCTATGCTTCCAAAACTCAGAAAACTTAGAGTCAATAGTGAAATGGTACGAAAATGTAGATGCAGGCAGGTTCTCAAGACCGTTAATCTTATCACCTTCTATGCTAGTTGAATCTGTGTTGCTGATGCCGATGATCTCATTTGCAGAAGAGATAGTATATGAATAAGGATCTTTGTCTATTTTCGCAATCAATATTTTGTTCCGCCTTTCGAGGAGAGTATCAGGCAAATTATATTCATCCTTTGAAAGCCACATCTGAAGTAGAGTAATAGCATTATTGTATGACCCGATGATCCTCTCCTGTATTTCTTCTCTGTATTCATTGGCGTACTTTGTAAATTGCTTTTCAATATCGCCAATTGAGTTTATCAGCGGAGCTCTCATGCGAAAGAAGGAAGATTCAGCTTCTTTCTTGACGTCAGATGAGCTCACGATTTTCTCATGATACTTGGTATGAAATACGTCTAATGAAGATTCGACTGAGTTTTGCAAATTCCCGATCTTTCTTATAATCTCATCCTGAAAAACATCAACATTCTCCAAAACGAATCGGAGGGTGCCTACATTTTTATGAATCTCAATTATATTTGCAGAAGTTGCTACAAAATCCTTCAAGACATGGATAATATTCTTCTTCTCTTCAAATGGTGTATAATCTCCGTACAAATACCGTCCATTGTTCTCTTCTTTAGTATAGTTATCGAACAAATTTGATTGGGATTCATTTTTCGTATCCATGCAATTCTACTCTTTCTATCATCTTGTATATGAATCACAATATAAAGGATTGAGACATTATTCAATAACGGTGTCAAGGACCTCCTTGCCGCCTCAAGTTTTTGAGGATTTGCATAGTGTGGCTAGGAATAGGCCTCAGACCCACAAGTTAATGTAACGCGATTTTTCTCTCAACATTCAAGCATTATACGCTATTTTCTCTTGAGATCCTTACCACTTTCTTCCAGCTGTATGTCTACTGTAGTAGTATAGATACTGTTGGGCATACCCTGCGTATATACCAAAATGCATCCTCATGCGACTAGACAGATTTCGATACTGCTGATGACTAAGATGATGGTTATGGCCATTAGTTCTCGTCTTTTTCATACCCACAGGAAGTTCGTAAGTATGAGATATTATTCTCGCAATCCATGTGTCAATGGGAAATGCTTCCAATTTCTCAAGTGAGAATAAGAGAATGCAATCTGCAGTCTTGTCTCCTATTCCATGTATGCCCAGTAGAGCTCGTTTTGCATCTTCGTATTTCATTCTAGTAAGTTCTCCAGGAACGATCTCCCCATTGAGTATCGTGGTTGCAAGCATTTTGATTGACTTTGCTCTGTATCCTGTGCCGCAAGTTACCAATTCTGATATCTTCGCTTTATGGAGATCTCTTGGCGATGGAAAGGTAAAAAACTGGTCGCCATTCACGGTAATTTTTTTTCCAAATTGCTTACATAAATTAAAGAGAATCTTGCGAATTCGCTGAATATTAATATTACTAGCACATAGGAACGAAAACATACACTGTATAGGGTCCTGTCTCATGACTCGAAGGCCACCAAATCTCATTATCGCATTATGTACGAGGGGGTCAAATGAAATTGTATTGAGTATCTTATCAATATCATCATCCATTCTAAACAACTTCTTTTCCCATCCGCGATTCTCAGGAAACGATTCATATTTTATAGGACTGTTATCTAGATCATTAGGCTGTTCCTCGATTGAAAGTTTTAACACACGATCGTTGTGAATTCCATACCACGCATCCCTTATTTTTTGCCATAAGAACATCTGTCCACTATTGATTGTCAACTCTGGATTAAAATAATCGACACTTATTGACATTTGACTCTAATTTCCAAATACAGGTAAACCTGAACGCTTCATGTGATATTAGCTACTCTTCAATTCTTCCTTGATTTTTCGTAGATCCTGCTGAAGATTTTGGATTAGTTTAGGAATTTCTCTATCTGCACAGGCTAAGCAAACATGTTGCAGGGATAGGGACATAGTAAAATATTTGGTATTTAATGGAATTGGGTTCTTGCAAGATATGCATTTCTTTAACTTGTATGGATCAGTATTCCTTATGATCAATAGAGAGTTCCATCATAAATAGAAATATATTCATATTCTTCAATCATCATTATATAGTCAAATACTTATGTCAAAGGAATACTCCTATTTGACTGACCGTCTATCTCACAGGCGACATATTGGCAATAAGAAGGGACATTTCATAAATATATCAGAGAGTTTTTACAATAACAGTTAAAGCTGAGCATAGGATAGTATGTTTCTTCAGGTTGAAGCAATCGTATTCAATCGGTACATTTGGCAGAGAAGCT
>JARBAV010000103.1 GCA_029237515.1 Nitrososphaerales archaeon | reverse complement strand
TTAATACTATTCCATCTTCTGGAAGTAATAGTATGATTCAGTACCTGCAGGAACAATGTCATCAGATGATTTCCCTGCACTATCTATAGCCATAAGTCTATATCCATCCCTTGTCAAGTCTTCAAATGCAACAATGAATTCCACTTGTGATCTCCACTTCCTTTGCAATATGCATATATATTCGCTCTTGAACTGAATAACGCCGTTCTTGTCCCACTTAGGCTTATACGATTTTGCTCTCTCACTAAGGTCTTGCAATGCAAGTTTCTGGGATTGATCTGATTGTTCTTGCTGTTGATTCCTACTTGCCTGAGATTGTGGATTAGTGCTCTTTTCTAGTTCGTTCTGTTGAGATAATTTCTCTGCTGCCGCTATTTCATCTGTTTCTGATTGTTGTTGCTTGTTACGACCAAATAACTTCATACTATGACTGGTCAGTTGTTCCATCATATATTTGAGTCATTCTAGGACATGATAATTGGTGATGTTGTTTGTCTTGTGATAAGAATGCCCTAGATAAAACAACCATCGTAGAAGAATGTAGACAATTGTTGGTCGCCTATCTAATCTGTAGGAATGTAATACTAAGGTTGAATACACGGTTTAAGACCCTTATGACAATAGATCACATAGATAAAACATGATCACTTCCATTTACGATAATTGTGTCCCTACTAGTTTTTAGGATCTCATACTAGAGCTAATAGGCTAATCAAAATCATAGATGTATGACCCAGTCCCAATGCTTATACTCTGGTTCCGTACCTGTCCAGGGATCCATATCTAGACCCGATCCTGAAAGGGTGTGGATGTGATCGGGCTTATCGGGATGAGTTTTCTGTCAAGGAATATAGATCATATCTATGTTAGCATGATGCAGCCAGAACAGCGGGTCCTCGCAATGTTAAATAACAAAAAAAAGAGAGTTGATTAGCACATAAGACCTGGTTTGCAATCACTAGGATCGTATATATGATGCTTTTCGAACCAGTTCCCATTGTCATGGTGATGATGGTCTGCATGATGAGGATGCTTGTGTGTCACGGTATGGGTATGTCCTTTGTGCGTGAAGAAATGCGTATGTTCATCGTTGTTCTCGCCATCATCAGTTGTCACTTTGCCAAGTATGTCAGAGAGCTCTCCTATTATAGCGGTCAATTGCATAGTTACAGCTGTAGAGTTACCACTTCCTACTGCTTCCTTGGCTTGATTTAAGTTTGAGACTAACTGATCTATAACCGCCGTCTGGTTACTACTATCCATTTGGGCATTTACAGGATTTGAGGAAGTCCAAACGCCTTGAGGCGCAGCGTTTGATCCAAAAAGGAATACTGCTGCAAGTAGTCCGGCCAGGATGAAATTATAGTTTTTCATTGACGATCTTCTAAACACCACAAGTAATATTTAAGGGATCGACTATGCAAACTCTCGAAACAACTGTATAGCCGCCATGGTCAGTGTTCAAATCGAATGTAGTGATTGGGTTAAAATAAATTTATCTAATACATAGGTTGAGTGAGAATAACGGGCTTCAAATTGACGCACTATCTTTGCAATAGTCGTTACCGTATACTAGTAATTTGGTCCATGGACTTATTCGCTAGCCTTTCTCAATCATTTGATGATCTTGTGAGCTTGTGCCTTGTATACCTAAATAAACTGAGATAGTTTCCTGTTTCTCCTAAACCTATACAATTACAATTTTATTGGCGTTAAACCTTTCGGAAGGTCCTCCAATACGTATGTATAGAGAACATCAATATAATAGACGGCAGTAGTCTGTTAGCGGACTGAAGGGAATACAGTTGTCAACAACTAGAGATGAATTAACTAAGCAACGGGTAAAAAAACTCAGGATTGTATTCTATATGGTCGCCGGATTCCTAGCCGTCGAAGTAGTTTCTAGCATTTTGACAGGTAGTTTAGCGTTACTCGCTGATGCAGGTCATATGGTGGCAGATGTTGGGGGTCTTGCCTTGGCCCTTTTCGCAATTTCCTACTCACGCAAGCCCCCCACCCCCCAGAGGACGTTTGGATTCTATAGATTGGAGATACTTGCCGCATTAGCGAATGGCATAGTATTGATATTGATTTCATTTTATATTCTCTATGAGGCATATTGGAGGATAGTAGAACCACAACAAATCGATGTACTACCGATGCTTGTAGTTGGGTGCATTGGGCTTGTCGTGAATGTTATAGGTATACTTCTTCTCAAAAGTCACGCGCACAATGTCTCGCTCAATTCAGTTGAAAAGAATGAGCATATGTCCAATTTAGATCAGGATCATTCTGAGAGCGAAAGAGATGTCGACTTGAATATGCAGGGAGCGTATCTAGAGGTCCTTAGCGACACACTCGGATCTGTTGGAATAATAATTGCGGCAATTGTAATTTATTTTACCGGTATTTATTTGGCGGACCCCATTGTTAGCATTCTTCTCGCCTTCTTCATCTTCCCTAGGACCTGGAGACTACTCAATAAATCACTTCATGTCCTTATGGAAGGTGTACCTGCCAATGTATCGCACGAAGAGGTTAAAAACGCAATCCTTCAGGTCAAAGGCGTAACTGGTATCTTTGAGTTGCACATCTGGACTATTACTTCTGGTCTAAATGCACTATCGGCTCATGTAGTAGTAATAGATCCGAGTAAGTCCTTGGAAGTGCTTCAAGAAATAAATTCATTGCTTGAGAAGAAATTTAGAATAACCCATGCTACTATCCAGATAGAAGGTTATCATGACCAAACTGGATTAATTTAGATATTGGACAACCATCATAAAAAAGAAATGAATTTCTTACTCAGGATCACTTTATGAAATAGACCTATATCTCAAAACCTATCATCGACTCAGCAGCTACGAGTTACTCGCCATCAAAATGTGATACTTCCTTATTGTTCCACCTCATAAGTAACCGAACCGTATTACCTTGTCCTACACAGTGCGGAGGTGGGAACTGGCTAAATAAATGCCCGCAGGTTAAATGACCTAAAGTAATAAAAAATGGCTACCCTACTTTTTTTAGTCATATCGTTTCTAGATTTCATGTTGAGAGCTAGAGGTAATGGTTTGGCTATTTTTTCCTCGTCCTTCCTTGCCCTTCCCATAATTTTCCTATTTGTGACTCTTTCATTTCAATCCAAGTCTCGTGACCTCATTACTAACTGAGAGACCTTCTACAACTTTTCAGTTACACCCCCCTATAGTTAGATGTTAGTCCTATCTCTATTTCCATTATTTCAAAAAGGCTTTTCCATCTTGCGCCTTTATAATTAGTCTTCAGTGTGCTGCATCGTATACAGAATTAATAGTATCTGAGTATGATGTTGTTCCTATCCTATTATGGAAATAAACAAATTTTGATTCGAATCCTTCTAATGCATATCTAGTTTAATTAATTAGAGAACTTACCCCTCTCTCCCTCCCGATCATGGTATCTTCGACTTAAATATTGATAGCTTATGCATCTAAAGATGGACGAGGGCATTCGTCACAAGCAGGGACTGACCGTCCACAGGTTCAATGGATGTAGGGGAAGGGACTGAGAAACATTAACATGAATACTGATATCATTGATGTCAGAAAAACATATGACTACTTAAGAAAATGCCAAACCCATCTCGTACAGTCTTCAGAAATTGCCACAGCATGTGTATGCCAAAATCTTTTCAAACTCGATTACCCATTTGGAGCGACTAGAAGTGATAAAGACTACTTGGTAGCCAATACAGTTCATGACATAATGAGCATATGTATGAGCGGTCCAATCCTTGAAAATTGGCATAGTGGGTTAGAAAATTATGAAAAAGTTACGAAGAAGATAGTAATGGAATCATCCGAAATAGTAAATACTATAATTAAGGATACCTTAGATATCGCGCGCCGAGAAAATAGATTCGTCGAAGACACTTTCGAACTGCAAGTGAATGATATCTATAATGGTCTTATCATGGGAATGACTAGGAGATTGATGAAGAAGCATGAAAGACCTTCAAGAGTCTTAACCGAAGTTACAATTACAAATATCAAGGATCACCACGAGGGCAGGATCGACGCAATCTTGGAGTATTCAAATGGATACGGTTTACTTGACTGGAAAAGCTATGATCTTAGTAATACAATTAGTGGCCGAGAGAAATGGCAACTCATTGCCAACACACTACTTGCAAATTTCAGATACCGTCGCAATGAGGATGATTGGACGGGACACAATTTTTCATGCATAATACATAACAGCGGGGTGTACTTCCCTAAGACTGAAACAACCAGAAAGGAAGTAGAAAGAATCAAGGCTAACAGAAAATTTGCTCACATGGTCCTATGTGGGGAAAGGGTTCGCGTTCAGAGACCAAAATTTTGTCCTGTCTGCGATAAAGGCTTAGAAGGAAGCAAAGAATGTCTTTTCTACCAACGCGATGCTAGGTTGGCATATGAAGGCAAATTACCAGCTCAGTATGAAAAGATGACAAAGCAATTTTTCGCCAAGCGCTACGCGATCCTGAAGGAGAGAGCAGAAACTCACTTACACAAACACGTAGTATACTCGCTGATATGCAAACATGGAGAGGAAGAAGCCCTACGTAGGCTGGAAAAGATCGGAATACTATGTCGAGGGTTTTCATTTGACTTTGATATTGATGAAAAAGTCATATTTTCAAGGGCTGATGATAACATTCCGCTCGAGCCACGTAGGATTGTAAGGATTATAGGAATGGAGGAAGGCAAGTCAATCCTCTCATGTATCAATGAACAGGCTAGTGTGATGGAGGTCAGAAACAACAAGATCACTCTTAGCTTTAGATCGAAGATTGCTGTACGAAGGGCTAAGAGACAATTATTCCATTTGCCGATTATTTTACTTAGGGATGAGCTCAACCTTACTAGAAGTATGCTTCGACCTATCCACCAATTTCACAAATTAGCCGCTGACGTGCTTATTCCAGCGGAGCTTTTGGTATGACGATAAAGCTCAATCCAGATCAATCTAGAGTATTGAATTGGCGCGTCAAATCGGGAGGAGTGGCTGGCGTGATTGGACCAGCGGGATGTGGAAAAACTACTACGGGCAGCTTTCTTGCAGTTAAGATGATTTGCGAAGGATATGCCAAAAATGTTCTCTTGGTAGCGTTTACAAATTCAGCTGCTAATGAATTCGCAAGGGAGTTGAGTATGGTGTTAGGTCCTGAAGGATCAAAATTCTTGTGCGTCAGAAGCGGATATGCTCCTGGAGCTGATCCTAGACTTCCTATACCCTTTAGCAATAACATTGAGCTTGTTAGAGCCAAGAAAATCGTAATATGTACTACACAATCCCTCAAACGACTCTCCGCCTCTATAAGGTTTGAAAATATGGTTATTGATGAAGCAGGTATTGAAAGGCTAGAACATCTATTGTCCCCTTTCGCCCTTGGAATTAATCAGTTAGGCATTCATCTTATGAAAGAGAATATTTCCTATGAAGCCAACAATATAATCGAACTTGCGTCAAAGTGCGGAATTGTAGCGACAGTAGTAGGTGATCCTAAGCAATCAAGACCTATAGGATTGGCAGATTATGATCTTAGTGCTATGGAATGGGTACTTAAGTGTGCGAAGTATGACACGCTCTATACTACTCATCGACTTCCTGATAAGTTGGCAATGCTAGTAGATGAGTTTGCTGATTATGGTGGGTTAAATTCATCTCCAGAAATTGCAGGTAGAAGGTTTGAAGCGAAATATGATATTGATGAGAATTTTGTTGAGATTCTAAAACCAGAAGAAGTTATTACCTGGGTAAATCTGAATGGGAACGAAATGATGGCAGGCCCTAGCTCATGGTATAATGATGTTGAAGCGAAAGCCTGCGTTCGGATTTGCTGTGAATTAAAAAGAGTAGCTCCCTCAAAGTCAATCTCTATAGTAACAAGATATACAGAACAAAGACGTACGATATTAAAATACCTCCAGCACTTGGACGTCGAGAACAGGGTCTTGACAACTACTGGCGCGCTGGGTACACAAGCAGATATTGTAATCTTCTCCTTAGTCCGAAACAACCCAGAAAGATTGGTCGGTGCACTTGGTTCGCTACAAGACCTTAACGTAGCAATTTCTCGATCCAAAGAAAAACTTATCATTGTTGGCAGCTTCGAAATGATGCTAAATGGATTAGTCAGTTCGTACAACTTGAATCCACGGCATAAACAAAACTTCCCTCAAAAACTGGCTCGCCTTGTTGATAAGAAATATGGTATGGTTGTTGAAGCTCCCAAGATCTTGTGCAAATAGGGTTTATGCTTGGAAAGTCGGTATTAGGTAATCCGATTTTAAATATAGAACTAGTGGTATTCTTCTCCTTTCAATATTTTTACTTACTATTAATTACTACATGATTGCATAATAGTTCTTCTTGTGTACGATCAGTGTTTGCTCTTATACTATTACATCGATAAAAGTTAACCGTCTAAGGGAAAAACCGAATTCATATTGAATACATCGTTATATGACAATCTAGAGTTTCAATACATTGACCATCGGTCCATCGTACCAAAATAAATGTTGTAAATAGACACAAGGGATTAATTTGATTCACAGCATGACTTAGCTAAGTAACTATTTCTACATAGGCTCAGAATAAATTTTCGAGAATAGGCTTTAGATTTCTTTCAATCATCAAGCTTTTCTTTCAGATTTTACTGAGTCGATAAAAATTAATAAAGTGGAGGCACTTTGTACTACTGCACTTTACTACCTTCCTATACACAATCCACTTGGATTACTTGTCTCACAGCTGTTGTCTGTATACTGATTTGCATTGATGTTCGTTGGTAGTCCGTTTGCATTGTTAAGGTCAATTACATTCTCAAGTACGTTATTGGCTGATATTGTATTCTGTGTGCTCT
>JARBAV010000102.1 GCA_029237515.1 Nitrososphaerales archaeon | reverse complement strand
AGAATCCTTCATGAGTATAGGTTCTGCAATTGGTATGACATCCAAGAGTGTGAAAGCTAGAGTAGATAGAATGATCTCCACTGGGGTAATTGAAAAATTTGTCCTTAAAGTAAATCCGGTTGCACTTGGATACGGAATTGGCTGTATGCTTATCGTACGTGAACACACGGCGGACACAGATGATATTATCAATCGATTGAATCTCGTTGGAGACGTATCAATTCATTCCAAATGTATGGGAGGCATTTCTACGTTCTGTCTAGCTATAAAGGAAGGACATGAAGATAAGCTCCGACTTTTGCTTGATTCACTCAAGCCCGCTAGCGTCCGCATCATTTTTACAAGCAAATTATCATCTTCGTCATCAACTTCAACTTCAACACTTCCTTCATCATCGAGTATGAATAAAAGACACGAACTCACAGAAACAGATCTACGGATAATTAAATGTCTCATATCCAACCCTAGGATGGAAATGAATGATATAGCTAGGGAGACGTCTATATCAGGCAGAACAGTTAACCGTAGACTGACAAAACTGAAGGAAGATAATGTGCTAAAATTCTTTATCTTGTGTAATCCTGTTCATACTGTAGGGTATATTCAATTTGCACTGGTAGTTAATACGCTTGACAGATCATCTTACCATCAGATAGTTGGGCGCATTTACGAACAGTTGGGAGAGAACATTCTTTTTCAGCTTCCTGTTACTGATCCTGATAATGTGTTAACTTTTCTTTTATTTAGCCAAGATATTTTCGCTGCCGATGGCATTCTGAAGAAAGTAGAATCATTTGATGGTGTGAAACGGGTTGAATTGTTTGTACTCACAGATACAACCTCTTATGACGAATGGGTGCTAAGGGAGATTGACAAAAAGCTGAATATCCCTAGTGCAAAACACACCGAAGAATTGGGGCCTCTACTAGAAATCAGCGGTTAATATGCATCATGTTTCTTCTACCCTAAAATTTATTCATAATTCTATGTTCTTTTCGTAAGTAACGGCGGCAGTCTAGTTATTTACGCAACATATCTGAAGAAAACATTTCTGTATCTGTTGACTGAGGCCTATACAGACATTCAGTCTTAAATACTATAGCGAGCCTACTCATAACTATGAGTGATCCTGAAGTTACGCATACTAGAACGCCAACCCAGGAGATTAATCCCGTATTCGTCAACAGGTGGTCACCAAGGGGAATGACAGGCGAAGAACTCGACGACGAAGATCTAATGGCACTCTTTGAAGCTGCTCGATGGGCTCCTTCTTCATACAACAACCAGCCTTGGAGATTCATTTATGCAAAAAGAAATACCGAAAGCTGGAATAGACTTTTTGACCTATTGGTTGAGGGTAATAAAACATGGGCCAAGGATTCGGCAGCTCTTGTGGTACTTATATCTCGCAAAAATTTTGAATACAATGGAAAACCCTCAGTTACTCATCAGCTAGACGCAGGGGCAGCATGGGAAAATCTAGCTTTAGAAGCATGTTTTAGGGGGATAGTTACACATGGGATGGAAGGGTTCGACTATCAACGTGCGAGGCAAGAATTAGATATTCCCAAAGACTATTATGTTATGGCCATGATTGCTATTGGAAAGAAGGGATCAAAAGAAAAACTCCCTACTCCGCTTAGAGATAGGGAATCTCCGACTGATAGAAAACCGTTGACAGAAATTATCATGGAAGGGAAGTACAGACCCTGACATTTGAATCGCTATTCCTTATCCTTTGACTAGTCTTATAGGTGGAATTGAACGCTCGATTCAGTTGTGTACACGATCTCTACAACTCATATTATTCCAGGGATCATTTTTTCTGAAAGTCTAAATAAAACCAATTGGCGCGATTAAAAGTAATTGTATTTCTCCCAAAATTATAGTTCTAAACTGATCCGCATATACGTCAGGAAGGGCCCTAGGTAACTCGTGAAAATGCAGTATTGAGTCAGGCACTAATTCATGATGTCTGCTATTTGGAGCATTACTTCCATCAACGTTAAATCAATCCTGGACTAATAAAATGGTATTGAGTACTTCTAATAAAACAGATTCCGACTCCAAATCTCGTCATCATCTGGATCATTT
>JARBAV010000101.1 GCA_029237515.1 Nitrososphaerales archaeon | reverse complement strand
TTTTGCATGATAGGACAAACCTGCGACGCAGATGCCGAAGGAGGGTATTGGAAGGATCGTTGTATTGATTTAGATTACCAATTGTTGACGAAAATATTGGGAATAGATCCCGCAGCTATTACTTTCGTAGAGGATGTCTGGATGGGAGCGGGTGCTTTTGGGAATTCATTAGAATATTTTGTCAATGGGCTTGAACTGGGTAATGCGGTGTTTACCGAATTTGAAGGAAACGAAAATGAATATCGAACAATGAAACATCGAATTATAGACATGGGGGCAGGATTGGAGCGTTTCTCATGGATAACAATGGGCACTCCAACCAGTTACGATTGTACCTTCGGTCCAGTCATTAATGAGATGATGAGCAAAACCGGAACAACGCTAGATAAAGAAATACTTGGAAGTTACTTTAGGTATGTTTCAAATGCGTTAGAGAGAACCGAGGTAGATCTAAGAGCTGTCAAGTCCACCTTTGTGAAAGAAATGAAAATCTCTTTTGAAGATTTGAATAAGATAGTTAATCCTTTCGAAGCAATGTATACTATCGCTGATCATACAAGGACATTACTCTTTGCAATTAGCGATGGCTCTATTCCATCTAATGTGGGAGGTGGCTATAATCTAAGGGTGCTTCTTAGAAGGGCATTGGCAATATTAGAAAGATTGGGTTGGAAATTTGACTTAGCTGATATAGCAGACATACACATCGGATATTTGAAAAGGATGTACCCCGAATTAGAAGAACACGTGAAGGATGTCAGAACAATTTTACAAATTGAGTCTAATAGATATCTGGGGTCAAAGGAACGAATGAATTCCATTACCTCGTCAATAAAGGGCAAGAAAGAAAGCCTTTCAGTAGATGATCTTATAAGACTGTACGAATCAGATGGTATCACGCCTGAATACCTTATGGAATCAGGCGCGATTGAAAGTATTCCCCAAGCATTTTATGCTCGACTATCTGAACTACATGAATCTCATCAGCCGACACACAATCTTAAGCCAATTACAGGCATTGAAGAATTACAGCCAACCAGGTTATTGTATTATGAGCATGAGTTGATGACCGAGTCTGATGCTAAAATCCTTGCCATTGTGGAGAATAAGTACGTTATACTTGATCAAACAATTTTTTATCCTCGGGGTGGAGGTCAGGAGCCTGATACCGGAGATATCGAAGGGACCAAGGTATTGGATGTAACAAAGCAAAATGAAATAGTAATTCATAAAGTTGGTTCCTCAAGGGGTCTATTACCCGGAAAAAAGGTTAAAATCCGCATAAATCCAAGAAGGAGGGACCTAATTACTAAACACCATACATCTACTCATATTATGAATGCCTCTGCTAGAAGTATCCTAGGACCGTGGGTGTGGCAAAATTCTGCGTTCAAGGACGAAGGATATGCGAGACTGGATATTACCCACCACTCATCACTTACTAGAGAGGAGATCGAAGGGATAGAAAGAGCCGCAAACAGGGTTGTTAGGCAGGATAGTCCGGTATTAATAAATACTTTCGATCGAATTGAGGCAGAAAGAAATTACTCCTTTAGAATTTATCAAGGAGGTGTAGTTCCGTCAGGAAAAGTCAGAATTGTAAATATTAAAGATTGGGACATAGAAGCCTGCGGAGGAACTCATGTTAATCGTACTGGTGAAATTGGCTTGATAAAGATTTTCAGGACAGAAAGAATTCAGGACGGTGTTGTAAGACTAGAATTTGTTGCAGGCGAGGCGGCAATAGATTATGTGGAAAAACAAGAGAATCAGCTTAATACTATCTCGCGCGTCTTAGGAGCAAGCAAAGAAAAGGTGGTTGAATCGTTGCGTAGATCTGTTGACGAGGCAGACGAGACCAAGAGGAAGCTGAGAGCCGTCATGAGAAGAACTCTTCCCTCTGTTATGAATTCGATTTTCAAAGATGCGAAAGTGATCTCATCTGATGGAATCAAGTTATTTAGTATACACGATGAGGAGCTTGGCGAAGATTACTATATCTCACTAGGCGAGACATCGACCCAGAACGATCCATACTTAATTTTTGTCGCACTTATTGGAAAGGGACAGGGTGTACGTGTCATTACATTTGTCGGAGAATTGGCGAGAAAAAGGATCAAGGCAGGTGATATAGCCCAACGGCTTTCGCTGAACCTCGGCGGATCAGGGGGAGGAAATGATGCATTTGGTCAGGGAGGTGGGAAATTTAAGCAAAAGATTCGAGAAACGATATCATCATTAGAAGAGATGATTTCACAAACTATAGGGCGTTGATATGCATTTGCCTGACTCGTACGTCCGTACACAAAAGCACGCTGCTAGGCCAGACTGGCATTTAATCGAGAAAAAATGGAGGCAGATATGGAATGAACAGAAGATATTTGAATCTAATCCTGATCCTGCGAAGCAAAAATATTTAGTAACAGTTGCATACCCATATCCAAATTCCCCCCAGCATATAGGACACGGGAGAACGTACACACTTGCCGATGCTCACGCTCGTTACAAGAGGATGAGAGGGTACAATGTATTATTTCCAATGGGTTTTCACTATACGGGGACACCCATACTGGCAATGTCTCGTAGATTGGTATCTGGAGATACAGAACTATATAATACCTTTCTCAATGTGTATGGTGTTCCCTCTAAGGCTATAGCGTCATTCAACGAGCCAGTGAATATTGCGAGATTTTTTCATCAAGAAATAAAACAAGGGATGAATGAGATGGGGTTCTCAATAGATTGGAGGAGGGAATTCACTACCATCGATGAAACATTTTCTAAATTTATCTCATGGCAGTTTAATCTTCTCAAGAAAAAAGGCCTCATAATTCAAGGGTCTCATCCAGTTGGGTGGTGTCCTAGAGATCAGAATCCAGTTAGCCAGCATGATACATTAGGAGACATAGAACCTAATTTCATTGAATATATGTTAGTAAAGTTCAATTTAGGTGACACATATGTACTACCAGTGGCTACACTAAGGCCTGAAACTATTTATGGTGTTACCAATATATGGATTAACCCCCATGTAAAGTACGTAGTCGCGCATGTGGGGGAAGGTAATAAACCGATGTGGATTATTAGTCGTGATGCAGTAAAAAAATTGGAACATCAAGGTCATAAGGTGGACATCGATCACGAAATAGATGGCATGGATTTAGTAGGCAAGAATGTGAATAATCCCATAACACAAAACAGACTTCCCATATATCCTGCGTCCTTCGTAGATCCTAAAGGAGGCAGCGGATTGGTCATGTCCGTGCCAGCTCACGCTCCTTATGATTTTCAGGCACTACTAGATTTAAAAATTGGCAATTCCTCCGCCGGATTGCATATTTCTGATATAGTCAAACCAATAACAATTATCGAATCTGAAGGAAATGAAGGTGGTAACGTAGTTCCCTCTCAGATCATAATTGAAAGGTTAGGTGTTAAGGATCAACACGATCCTCTTTTGGAAAAGGCTACTACAGAGCTGTATTCTCATGAATTCTACAAAGGGAGGATGAAAGAAAATACTGGAAAGTATGCGGGGATGACAGTGTCAGAAGCAAAAGATCTTATTAGATCCGAATTATTGCAGAACGGAATTGGAGAAATACTATATGAATTTGTCAATAAATCAGTCAAGTGCAGGTGTGGTGAAGAATGCGTAGTAAAGGTACTAAATGATCAGTGGTTTCTTGATTATAGTAATGTTCAGTGGAAAGGTCTTGCTCATCAATGCATAAATGGAATGGATATCGTTCCAGATGAAATAAGATCTGAATTCAATTATGTAGTAGACTGGTTGAAAGAGAGAGCGTGTGCAAGGAAGTCAGGTCTGGGGACACGATTGCCTTGGGATCAAGAATGGATCATAGAAAGTCTATCTGATTCAGTCATTTACACTGCATACTACATTATTTCAAGATATTTTGATGGGACCGACAATAAAAAAACTGCTGAAAATTTAACTGATTCCCTTTTTGACTACATATTTTTGGGAGAAGGTTCTCTTAAAGAAATTTCAGAAAGGTCTAAACTTTCTGAGGAGATCATACGCAATATGAGAACAGAGTTTACATACTTTTATCCTGTTGATACACGACATTCCGGAAGGGATCTTGTCCCTAATCATCTTACCTTCTTTGTTTTTAACCATGTAGCTATATTTGATAAGGCCAATTGGCCCATACAAATTGTAGTAAACGGTTCAGTGCTTATGGACGGCAAAAAGATGTCTAAATCCTTTGGAAATATTATTCCCCTACGGCAAGCCGTAAAAGACCAAAGCGCGGACACAATTCGAGTAGCATTATTGAGTTCTGCTGAACTACTTCAAGATGCAGATTTCTCATTCGAGGCACTTCGTGGTATTCGATCCAGGTTGGATGATATATATCAAATGGGGTTACTTCTTTCTAGTTCAAATACTAATAATCTATCATTGGAGCAGTTTTATAACAATCTTAGCGTTACTGAGTTTGAGGATAGATGGATTTTGAGTATAATGCAAAGAAGGATAAGGGATACTACAGAATTAATGGAACGACTCCGCGTGAGAGAGGCGCTACATACAATATTGTACTCAATGGAGCAGGATCTGCAATGGTATAACAAGAGAATAAAATCTAAGGGCAGAAGCGAAATGCTAGTAACCAAAATATTGACAGTGTTTCTCGAGACGAGAATCAAATTGCTCGCGCCTTTTGCTCCTTTTTTGGCTGCCGAAGTATGCAGTAGCATCGTCGGAGATGCTACGGGGACTAGGGCAAATTTGGTTTGGCCGAATTCAATGGAGGAATGTATCGATCCCCCTGCCGAAGAGACTGAAGATCTAATCAAGAATCTTATACAGGATATACAAAATATCTTGAAGGTCACAAAAATAAAACCTACTCATATTAATATATACACTTCGGCTAGCTGGAAGTGGAAAGTATATCAAATAATACTTGAGCTAATTATCACGAATCGTAACTCAAGCCTGAGTGATGTGATGAAAGCGCTAGGCGATGATTCAGAAGTATCTCGAGCCAGATCAGATGTTAAGTTGATAAAGAAGATTATGGAGGATATTCTTTCCACTACAATTGAGCGGCGTTCTCTTAAATTGAATACTAAGAAAATAGACGAACCAAGGACAATTGAAGACGCGGCATCACTAATTTCGTCAGAATTGGGAGACGAGAATATTGGAATTTCGGTGTTTAGTGAAGATGACGAGGATGCAAAGAGAAATGATCCACAATCAAAAGCGAAATTCTCTCGTCCATTTAAACCTGCTATCTATCTAGTTTGATGACTTGTTTAGTGATTCACCTTGTTACTTCCTCATGTTTTCATCTTTCTAGATACAATAGCAGTGGCGAAATACAACACAAACCCAGCTATAACAAGAAAAAGGCCATAGAGCGAAATGGCGCCACGATCATAATAGGTTCCTATTCCCACAATAAGTGCTCCAACAACAAGTAACGCTATCCCTAGCCTTGTGAATGAGGACATTCGAGGTTTTTTATTATAATCAGGTTTTTTATTATAATCAGGCATCTTGTATAGTTCGACTTCATCATTAACTAGAAACTTAGACATGTAAAAACTTGTCCCAATTCACCAATACTCAGCTTGAAGTATGTCAAGAATTCTTCTATTTATCGTCTTTGATGAATCCAGGAGATTGAAATCGAACCATGACTAAAATTGTGAGATCTACTACCTCATTAATACTGTCCTGGCTGTCATAACTTTCGCAACATCACGTGGTGTTTTGTTACATATGCTACTTCGAATGATATCTTGAGATTTCCTTAAGTAGATAGTATTGTTAGAGTCCCATATCGTAATAAATAATTTACATCTATAGTGATTTATTTCACAGTTAGCACATACATAGAGTTTCAAACGGAGTGGCGTTAAAATTGACGGCGATTTCTATTAACGAATATTCCACAAGCATTTAGATAAATCAGAAAACATTAAAAAGTGAAAAGGGAGGGGAATTACGACGTTTCTCAATAAGACAATCATACTAGTAAATTGAGCTTTCAGTCCTTGATTCTGTACTCTGAGTTGGGAGGTCGGGAAATTTATCCCTAGTATTCTCTTCAACTACTGCAGTAGCTTCCTCAATAATTTTTATTGCTTCATCGTCCAGGCTTAAAGTGCCACTTGATATTTCAGGTGAAGGTATTTGACCTGTTCCTGACATTATGTTACCCAATAGATCAGATATTTGACCAAAGGATTGGTCTGCATGTGGCATCATCGAGGAAAGCCCGCCTTGAATTCCCTTTATAACTGACATCGCAGGACTAAGTGTAATCACGACATCTCCTAGCTCAGTCATGGTATTGAGCCGTAATTGTATCTGTTCCAAAGCCAACTTGGCAGAATTAACCATCTTGTTCATCCTTCTGATTTGAGAAAGTTCGTTCGATAACAATTTTGCATAACGACTATCATGATTCTGCATTGCAGTTACAATCCTACCGAAAATGAGTTTATCTTTTTCCTGCATTTTAGTTGAAATCGTCTCAAGTTTTGTAACCTGCATCTGCAACTTGCTTCTAGCCTCCTCAATACGTGGCTTCAATGGAGCCTGTGGCTTTACACCCTCAAGTATCTTATTTCTGACGGATTCGCTTACGCTATCCCCTTGCTGTTTATTCCATTTATTGCCAAACGACATGATAACAACGTTACAGTTTTGATTTTGATTATTCTAAATGCATATTAAAAAAAATTGTTAAGGAGCTTTAATAAATTAGAATCAGTCTAGTTAACAACCTACCGTTTTTCAGCTGTTGTTATAGGTTGTGCTCATTCTATGCGGGCTGGTGGTCTTTTGTTTCTCACTCAGAGCTTAGTTTCCGGCGAGATATT
>JARBAV010000100.1 GCA_029237515.1 Nitrososphaerales archaeon | reverse complement strand
TCTTCTGTATATCTTTCTCAGTAAATCAAATAAGGATTTGAAAATAGAACTAACGATTTGATTTTGATTTTGGACCTGCGGGCACATCTCGAAGAGTAACATATGCCTATGGTCTATTCTTGCCCTACCTGTAGATAATACTTTTTCACTGCGCCATTGTATTAGAAAGGGTCAATTCATAGAAGTACGATAGGACGTATCGTGACCAAGACTTTTATCAAATTTGATCTAAATGAATGAAATAGTTTTACATCCATGAAAAGGAGGTATATTCTCAATAGTTCACATTAGACCTCTTCAAGTAAGAGATATAACTAAAAAGATGGCTCTAATTCACAAAATAGATGACCTCATTTTCAAGAAAAGCAAAATTAGAAATCGAAATTGAGATTGATATACCAATCGACATTATTAACGATAAACAGCGGTTCAGTCTAGTTGAGGAAGGAATTGTTAGAAGTATTTCTAAAGGTCTTTATGAGCAGGGAGTATCATTTAGAATCCTAAAATCAAACATGAGTTGAAGGTTAGAAACACTTGAATCTTAAATTTCTTTTCTCAAGGGTAGGTACGTTCTATTGGAATCTTGCTCACTTAAACATGATTCCTTGACATTGTCCTATGTGATTTATGAGTGCTTATTGACAACATTGACTTAATGAGATAATTTCAATGAGATGTGGAGATAATTTTCTTCCAATCTTCCCTCAAGCTTAAGCATCGCTAGTGATATCAATTTTTTTTTGCAGTTTTAATACAAATAAAGTGAATAGTTAACTAAAATAAGAGTAATATTGTCCTATTTTTATCCGCTTGGGAGATCACGACGCAAATTACAAGCTTATGCCCGGTTAACTAGCTATATTTGTAAAAGGAAAGTTTAATATCGATCAATTTTTTAAAGTATTTGAGCTTGAAACAGGTAGCTAGTGTCGAAGGTATAATTAATGCATTATCTGAACTTGAGGATGATCTTGACAATATTAGCAGCAAAACGGATGAAATGAAGAGGCGCTTGGTCAACTCGTCCCACGAACAAATTGAACACCTCAAAGAGAATATTATAAACTTGGCAAACGGAGAAGCAAAAAAAATTATCGATACGGCTAGGCAGGAAGCTGAAAAAGAGTCATCCACAATTCTCAAAGATTCGGATAACGAACTTTCAAACATTAAAAAGAATATTGAATCTTCCTATGATAAGGCAGTTGAAGTGGCCGTAAGAATTATCCTGTGGGGAAAAGCTTAATTCGCACCTTCCTCTTGAGCAGATTTCGACAAATTACTGTTACTACGTCATGGCTTGATACTGTAAAGAGCCTTAATGCTTTGTAGAAAATGCAGAAACAGTTATCCATACTCCCAAAAAGTTTAATAATAAATTTTGCCCAAGATTCTTCGATGAAACGCCCCTGAGCAAGGAGCTGTTACAGCATAAAGTCACCGTCGCTACGGTTTATGGTCGTTCTTACTTTAGAATTATTAATGCGTTAAAACTTATGGATCTTGCCTTCGAATCGCTTTCGCCTCAAGAAGCGGCAGAATCAAATACAGAGTTAGTTATAACTACAAGAACGGAAGCTAAATTTTTGACTAAAAAGCAGATCCTTTTGGATACAGATCTTCCAGAAAATCTAGTGCTGTCTAAAGCAAGAATATTTCGAAGTATTATGAGAGGATATCAAGATGATCATTTGATAATTGGAATTGATCCGGGTAATCGTATTGGAATTTCTATAATATATCTACAAAATGAAATTGAAAGTCTAGTCGTATCATCACCTAATTCTGCTATAGAATTAGTTATAGCATTCTTAGAGGGAATTCAATCTAAAAATAAGATTGTTAGAATTGGGGATGGTGATATGGGTATGTCGCAATACATTGCTCGCATGATCAAATTGAAATTTAAGAACACCGTCAATATCGAACTTGTAGATGAATATGGTACCTCTTTACCGAGGAACACGGGAGTGAATAGACGAGGAATTCGAGATAAGCTTTCTGCCAAGACAATTGCCCTCAGATGTGGAAGGCAGTTTTTACATTGACATGCGATGAGAAGCTTCACACGTCTTACTTTTCTGAAACTATTTGTAGCTCATTTGCCTGCTGCCGTTTGAACTAGTTAATAAGCTTTAGAATTTTTCGTATCACAACTACTTCACTATATAATATTTGCATAAATTTAAATACTATGTATTACATTATTGTATTAGGTAGAGTTAGGTTTTACTTAGGAATAGATGAATTGGAATGACTTGTAAAGGTATATGTGGTAGGCATAAGGCCCAGAAACCAGTCGGATCTGGTCGTTATGCAAGTGGACAAAGACGTTGCCAAATATGTGAGATATTCATCAAGTGGGAAGGACTATGGTGCCCGTGTTGTGGATATAGGTTAAGAACAAAGCCCAGGAACCTGAAATATAAGGCAAGATTGAGAGCACGTAAAAAATTGCAAGAGGTTTATCCAGAGAATCCTATTCCAGTTCAAGTCTGACCGTCTGTTGTAAAGGACGGTAAGAACCATTAGATGTTGGCAGACCAAGGGATGGTCGATAAAACTCTCAAGTCTCAAAGCGGAAGAAAATTCATAATCAAATACGTTCCCGTCTCTAATGGATGCATTATATTGATATCGGAAGATTCTGATCAAATAGGAGCTATCTCAGTTTCCATTTCATCGTCCAATAAAAGCAATACTGCCAAAGTAATTCCAAGTAAATATGACTCAATATTCCTAAATACTATCTCTGAGATGGTATCCAAAATGAAGAATGGAATATGCATAACCTCGCTATACAGCACCAAACAATTAGCATTGGATGATATGAAAATTATTATGGATCAGATACGAGATCTTATTGGAACGTAATTCATACATCGCCATCTATACAGACAGATTTATTCGAATCTAATCGCCTAGTTATTTATCGTCAATAGAATTATTTAGCATTTAGATATGTTTGATTTTCGTATATGCGTCTGACTTTTTGTAACGTATCAATATCTTTAATATTTTTGTCACATCGGATATTTTTTATCCTTGGAAATCGTAATGCGAAACCACTATCATGCCTATCGCTTTTCTGAATACTATCAAATGAAATCTCTAAGATCAATTCAGGCTTTACTACTATTCCGTAACCATTGTCTTTTATCATGATCGATCTTAATTGCTTTGTAATCGTGTCTATTTCTTTATCAGTCAATCCAGAATAAGCCTTTCCAATAATTCTTAATTGATTGTCATTATTTTCATCTCGCACAGCAAATGTATAATCAGATAAGACGCCTGCTCTCTTTCCATGCCCATATTCAGCGATTACAATAACAGCATCGATTGTATCCAACTCTCGTTTTAGTTTGATCCAATATCGTCCTCTTTTTCCTGGATGATATTGAGACTCTGGCTCTTTTAATACCAATCCCTCGTATCCTATATCCCTACTTTCATCAAACTTCGCAATTATTTCTTGTGCTGTATTTACGACATTGTGTTTTGTATTAACGATTGGTTTCTTGAAGAATATTCTTGATAGGATTTCTTTCCTTTGTTTAAGTGGCTTCATGATTGTTTGCTCTCCATCTATTAGAGCAATATCAAATACTGCATACACTACTGGAACTTCTGCAATGATTTGTCCTGTAACATTCTTTCTGCGAAGTCGTTTTTGCAACTCCTGGAAATGAAGCGGTTTATCATTACGAATGGCCATAATTTCTCCATCCAAAATAAAATCAATACTTTCCATTGATGATGACAATTTGCTATTTATTGCGGCATCAACCAGTTCAGGAAACGCATCTGTAATATCTGTCATATTGCGTGAAAAAATTTTTACCTGTTGTCCAAACTTGTGCATTTGAGCCCGGATCCCATCATATTTGTACTCGCAAATCAGTGATTTTTGAAAATAGTTGACAATCTCATCTGCGCCGAACATTACATCAGCCAGCATATATCCAATTGGTTGAAAGGGTTTGATAACTGCAGTATATAATAAACCTCTTTTTGCCAAGAGCGCTATTTGAGATATATCACCTGATACAAGCATCGCTTCTCTGATTTTTCCATGTTCTACATTAAATGCCAATGCGACTCCTACTTCTACTAATCCCTCTGTTAGCCCAATTCTCATTTCTCCATTTATTATCTTTGTCAAGTATTTTGCTTCAAGAGGTGAACAATCCAAAAAGAGCCCTTTTAGTATATTCTTCTTAACTTTGGACGAATCAGATCCCGTGATACCAGCTATCTTTTTGAATCCTTCATATACGACATGTAGTGTTAAAGGCTGTTGTTGAGTAAGTGAAACGGTATGTTTTTTAGATGTTGCATACTCTGCTAGAGCACCCATATCTCCATATTGCAGATAGTTCTGGTGGATTTGGTCTTTATCTAGGAAAGATATTTCAGAGAGTATTTGCATGATTGTACTAAATCCGACATTTATGACGAATTTGGATCCGAGTGGAAATATTCTGCTGGATAAAAATAGGACAGCAGTAATTAAGGATTTATCATCCATAGAGGATAGATATCTTGAGAGTAGTCCTACTTTCATATTTTTGCTTTTGGTTACACGGACTTGCTCACAAAGATTTACAAAATGCAAAAAATCAGGAGAAGCGCCGACAAATGGTGTTGAACCGAGGTCATAGTTCATTCTGTTATATTTGATTATTGAGTAAGCAGATATTAATAGAAACTGGTCTCATCTTGTGAAACTGATGTAGTCATTGTGTACCAGAGTATTTTTCACTCTATGTGCGTTTATCTTTGGTATCTAAAGTCTTTCTTTTCATGTAGTAGGTAACTACTGACCGAGAATTTTCTTTATATTCATCTATTAATATACTCAAAGTTGCAATCAATAGCTCTTCTACTCTTGGTTCTTTCAGGACGTTCTCTTGATTGAGTCTTGTTGCAATGGATAAAGCAATATCATATTGTGATTGAGGTAGTTCGATCTTTATCGTCACCAATTTGTCTAAATTGTTACAATTAGACTTGTATATATTGTATGAAGATGAACTAGTATACAGATCGGAATTGGTATTAAAGAGTCTACCTTAAATAAGCTCGGTTAAACTGGATACCTAATTTATAGTCGATATACACAATGATATAAGCCCCATAGATCGACCAATCTACTGGTTTTATTAATTGGATCTTACGACACTACGACATTGAGCTGCGTTCATTGGGCTATCGAAAAGCATCATGACGTTATTCCATCCCAACTAAAGCCAACATTTCAACAGATTCTGGAAGAAACAAAACCAAAAAAGAAAATCTAGAAAGACCGTAAATCAAATCTTTAATCTAATTGCCGCGGCCACATGTGGGAGTAAACTTCTATACTTTTCTATATTTTGTCGTAGTAATTTGGAGATTACTAGATCTGTTATTTGAACTTCACCATTCATCAGTCTATCAATACTTTTTCGTATTCAGCCACTAAGATTGTCGCATTTACACTGCAATAGCACGATCTTTGTTGGCGAGATTTGTATCGTAACAAAAAACAATTTTGAAGAATCTTTTTAAAGAATAAATTATAAGTGGAGGTGAAATAATATGAGAAAAATAATCGTCTTATCAATGATTACATTAGATGGAGTAATGCAAGCACCTGGTGCACCTAAGGAAGATACATCAGGCGGTTTCGAATATGGCGGTTGGGTTGCACCTTATTTTGACGAAGTTTATGGTAAGGTCATGGAAAAACAGATGAAACCTGCAGATCTTCTTTTGGGCAGAAAAACATTTGAGATTTTTGCCCACTACTGGCCAAAGCATGAAAATGGATGGCCAGGTATCAATGATGTCACAAAATATGTCATGTCCAAGACCATGAAAAAGTCAGATTGGAAGAACTCAGTCTTCCTCAAACGCTTGGCAGATATCGAAAAGCTCAAAAAAAATTCAAAAGGTTCTGACATTCAAGTTCATGGCAGTAGTGAGCTCATTCAACTGCTACTTAAGAATGATTTAGTGGACGAACTCTGGCTCAAAATTCACCCGTTGACTCTTGGTAAAGGAAAAAAGTTGTTTGATAATGGCATGATTCCGGCAGCATTTACATTAATAGAGAGTTCTATTACACCAAGTGGAGTTATTATTGCCAATTACAAGCGAGCTGGAAAAGTCGAGACAGGTACTGTTGGAACTTAAGGAGAAATAAAATGAGAAAAAATAATTGTTTCAATAACAAGCTAGTGGGATTTAAATGATCAAGAAAGCATTTTCAGATAAATTTTATATATTCGCATCATATTGCTTAATTTGTCATGGACGTAGAACAACTAAAGCCAAAAGGTTTAGTTACTGAATTACAGACTTCTGTAAGTAACTCTGCGTATCTTCTTGTATCATAAATTGTTGCTTCTTCTTCCTTATTTATAAGTTGAACTGGAATAGATCTTATTTTGGAATATTTTTGATAATAATCTGTGATTATGTATTGCAGTATTTCACCAGCTCTTAGATGTTTACCATACTCAGATCTGAGTAGATCAAGAGAATTCTTTTCTACTGTATCTCTATTCTGATACTCATCTGCATTCATTGATATTATTTTGGTAAATATTAAATGTTGAAGCGGTACTTTACCTACCTTTAGTTGATGAATATAATTATTGAATATGTTACTTATTTCTGGGATAAGAGATTTAACTCCCTTTATTGTATTTCCAGTAGCCATTACCTGTAATATATGATTCTGGCATTTTTCAAAGAAGATAGGTGTATCATGCCTTCTTGATTCTAACCCTCTTATTTTTAATGAGTTACCTTCAAATGCTCCAAAATATCGGTTTGGAACAGGTAATGCATCATTTATTTTTGAAGGAACAAATGCTATCCATTTATAAATCCCTTCGAATGACACTTTGAATCCTGTTTGCTTTTCTATCTCCTCTTTTAGCGATAGACATAATTCTTTGCTACTATTATTGTTATTGGTATTTGCCTTAAATTGCATCCAAACGGAATCTACTATTCCATGTAATACCCTAAATCTCTGTTTTTCAGCAGTTCGTATAGCATGAGACAATATCTGCCTATCATAAGCACAAACGGCTATATGCGCATCGATTCTTCCAAATTTCGCGTTATTAAATCCTAGATATCCAAATGATGTTACTAGAATCCATTTTAATATGGATTGTCTGGAATTATACTTTTCATTCAGAGTATGGTTTTGAATAGAGTCCTTCAATTTTTTGTAGAGTAAACGCTTTTCAAGCAATATTCTTAAAGATATAGGAATGATTCCTATTCTCTTCGAACATGTGTAGTTATGATCAGAATCATGTATTGTTAAGAGGGGGTTTGTCTCTGATCCAGTAACGCCGCCCGCATTATCATTAATATTGCGATTAAAACAAGTCAAATAACGATAATCCTGATAGCAACAATCACAATTTACAGTTTCAGCAGAAATATTATACTTTCTCATAATATTTGGATACAGTGATTCAAAGTCAAATTCAGCCACTTGTTCGTGCACTCCTACCTCTGGTTCATATATTAGACCGCCTCTATCTGCAATCAGTAATGCATTCATTGATTTGAAATGCTCTGCGATTATAGGTTTCCACGGAATTAAAACTCCTTTTCTTGTGGCATTATAGAATTGAAGACTACTAAGACACTTTCCTATAGAGGCTCTAGCTGCTGTATGGAGGGGCATTCTACAAATCCTTGATATCTCATATAATCCATTTAAACCTCCACCGGTTTCATTTGACAATTCAAATGAATTCGACTGATCAAAGTGTATTCTTCCATACAGCCTCGTGGTAGATGGTTTAAAGTAAATTCTACCATATGAAAAATATGATGTTCCTTCCTTTATGGGACTTTGTAATATCATCATTGAGTCTCTGCTTAGCGATAATTTTTTATTTCCATTCATTTTAGCTCTATGAATAAGATAAGGGAAAGTAAATGAATCTCCATCTTCCGTAAATATAAAATCAGGATCTATTCTCAATATTTCAGCTTCTAATCTATTTAGTATTTGCTCTTCGGAGTCAGAGTCGATCTCAATGTTTCTATTACGAATGTCATCGTTACTATATTTGTTATATTGATTATCGTTTTTGTCATTACTAATACTTATTGAAATGGATTTTATTGCATTAGAATATCTGACACTGCTATTACTATTACTACCATTATCACCATTACTACGACGGCTATTAATATTATTGCTTGTATTCACCTTTATAAGAGCAGTTCTAAACTGAGGAACTATATAATCTGTACTCCATATGTTATCCTTGTTAATTAACCTCTTTAATATATTATTTTTATCGTAATAAACATCACAAAGGGCAAGTGGGAATAAATTGTGTTCATATAAATAAGCTTGTGCTGGAGGCAAATCTACATTATATAATCTATATTTTCCAAATACGTTACCAAATCTTTCGATACTTCTCGCTAAAGTTGTCGATTTTGTAGAATCTGATAGCTCTAGTCTTAAGACTTCTGATTTTTGATCATCCGTAATTTTCTCGTATTTATTTGTAAACTCATAACAGCTAACAATTTTCATAATCTTGTCATTATTGTGTATATAGCGAAGTAGAGAAGTTAAATCTGCTTTATTATCTGAAGCTACATAGATCGAATGGTTCCATTCTTCATCTTTTACTCTTACAATATTGTTGTTATGCTTTTCTTTTATCCATATAATCATTGTACCATTTAAAGGATATAGGTCGAGAATGTTGCCTGCCGTTTTTATTGTATTAGCAATAGAAGCTGATAACATATACTAGACCTGATCTGTGATTAGAGATAACAGGCATCTATATGTGAGTACGGTATTGTACTTAATAACTAAATATGTTAACTTATTATATTTGATAATTTCACTATTGGAAATTATCTGAAATGTACTGTATCTACTAATAATAACCAATGAAATGTGAACTAGAACTTGGTGTGCTAATATAGTGAATACATACCAACAAGTCATTCCTAACTATCTTTGAAGGATCCGAAGTCATGTACTAGACAAGATGAAAACCGGATCTTTTTCATTACGCTTCAACCACCTCAAATACCAAATTACATGAAAATAAATTCAGATCAAGATCCAGTCCCTACATTTGGACCCTAAGTCTTTGAGAAAGTATTAGCAATTCAAATTCTGATAAAAAAGAGCATAGAATGAGGAAAGGTATGTATCAATAAATGGTTGTAGTTACAATG
>JARBAV010000099.1 GCA_029237515.1 Nitrososphaerales archaeon | reverse complement strand
GCAAATGCCCAGAATAGATTTTGCTTTATTTTGGATACGGTCTTTCTTCCTAGATCAAGGGCTGTAACTACATCCCTGATATCGTCCTTGATCAATATAATACCCCCTGTTTCCTTGGCGACATCTGTTCCGGAACCTATTGCAATACCCAAATCAGCTCTGGCAAGAGCTGGTGCATCATTGATTCCATCACCAACCATCGCCACCATTTTTCCTTCGTCTTTTAGTCTAGAAATTACTTGTTCTTTTTCATGTGGTAATACTTGAGCAAAAACTCTTTCAATTCCAAGTTTAGTGGCAACCGCATCGGCTGTTCTCTTATTGTCACCCGTGAGCATTATCACCTCCATCCCCATAGACTTCAGTGAATCGATCGCTTCTTTGGCATTCTCTTTAATAGTATCGGAAATACCAATGATTCCTACAAACCTGCCGTCGATTGCAACTAGAACTGCGGTTTTTCCTTCACTTTCAAGATTTTTGAGCTTCAAATCCATAGTTTCGGTAACAAGGAAATTGCTATCTTCCATTAATTTTCTATTTCCAATAAGTATAACGTGATCTTTGTATCTGGACATAAGACCATGGCCCGATACTGCTTCAAATGAATCTGGATTCGATACCAAGATGCCTCTTTCATTTGCATAATTTACGACTGCTTGACCTAATGGATGCTCTGATCCTGACTCTGCTATTGCGGCAAGCCTCAGGATTTCGCTTTCGCCTATATTGTCAGACAGAACCAATATGTCAGTTACAGTTGGCTTACCTATTGTCAAGGTCCCAGTTTTATCAAATACTATTATCTTTACTTTGTTTGCTATTTCCAGATATTCTCCCCCTTTAAACAGGACACCATTTTCAGCACCCTTTCCTGCACCCATCATCAATGCAGCCGGCGTTGCGATACCTAGTGCACATGGGCATGCAATGATTATCACAGATACAAACGCCAAAAGTGAAAAAGTGATACCTATATCACCAATAAAGTACCATCCTAATCCTACTCCAATTGCAACTGCTAGTACTGCTGGTACGAAATATTTGGCTACTTGATCCACTATTCTTTGGATCTGAGCTTTTCCTGTCCTAGCTTCTTCCACAAGTTCAATGATTTTGGAAAGCACAGTATCTTGTCCCACTTTCATGGCTTTCACCCGTAGCAGACCACTCTTGTTTATTGTAGCCCCAATGACTTGATCGTTCTTTTTCTTATCAACGGGTATACTTTCGCCAGTTACAGCTGATTCATCAATAGATGACGATCCATCTATTACGATTCCATCTGTTGGTATCCTCTCTCCAGGTCTTATGATCATAACATCTCCTTCTAGCACCTGCTCTATCGGAATTTCAACTTCTACTTCTGTATTTCCTTCCTTCCTTATGATCCTGGCCATCTTCGGTTGAAGATCCAACAATTTTCTTACAGCATCAGAGGCCTTCTCCTTTGTCCTCGTTTCAAGCAATCTCCCAATTAGTATCAAAGTGATAATAATTGCTGCAGTTTCAAAATACACTGATTCAAATGGGAAATATCCAGGAGCTACTGTGACTACTGCACTATATAGATAAGCAGCAGTTGTGCCTATTGCAATAAGCGTATCCATATTGGACGCTTTAGCCTTTATTCCATCCCATAATCCTCTATAGAAACGCAAACCAATCCAGAATTGTAATGGAGTAGCAAGTGCTAGCATTACATAATTAGTATAATTCATAATCTCCATTGGAAATAGATGGCTAAACTGTAATGGAAACATGTGAGGTAAGCTTAAGAATACTATCGGTATGGTTAGTGCAATACTTATGGCAACATATAGCTTGAGCTTCCATAGTTCCTTTTCAGGCTCAATAAACTCGTTCAGACACTGTGTACTGCAAAAATAGTATATTCTGCCATCCTTGTTATATTGTATCGTGTCAGGTTTCTCTTCAACATACATTCCGCATACCGGGTCTTTTGCCATGTCGCTCCTCTCTACACCTATTAAATTGAATAACAGATGTATAAGTGTGGGCCTTTACAAATGTAAAAATATAATAGTCTATTTTCCAATAATTTCAATGTTATAGATGCCTTTTCAGTTAGACGAGTATGATGTATCCATACTTCAGGCATTGATAAAAAATGGACGCAAGTCATTTCGTAAAATTTCCAGAGATACAGGTATTACGACACCGACTGTTAAAGCTAGGTTTGAGAGACTGGTTAATGTAGGGTTCATAAAATCTGTTTCTCCAATTTTTGACTTTGGTATTGTAGATGAGGATATTATGAAGCCGACTCTTGAAAATGAGAATAAGAGACACAAAGGAATTGAAAATGAAAAAGAAAAGCAATACAGTGTACGGTATATGCAACGGCAACTTAAAGATGCAAGATCCAGAATAAAGAAAGGGCTGAGAATTAACTTGGATTGTGAATTTTGTAAGGGACCAATTACAAGCAACCCTCATGTTTTCAGGTTTGCGAATTTTGAACGGTTCTTTTGTTGTACTGTATGCATGTCGAGCTACAGACTAAAATATGCTGGAAGGATAGAATCAATCAAAAGAAAGTACGAAGGAAAGGATTTCTGATTTTGCAATATTCCATTGAGGATTGGAGCATGATTCGATATTGTTGCGTTGTCTGTAGTGTTGAGGGTCGTTCCATCATAGGAAAAAAAGTCGTCATTTCGAGCAGTAATATTGTGTTGAGTTATTGTAGTACGATTATATGCTCTCCATTCTGGGTACTTACAACACCAATCCCTGAAAAAGTTATATGATGAGCTGCTTCTATTCCTGCTACTACCTTATCTACTTGTTGCCACTATTGCACCGTTAAATACTGTTCCTATAACGTTGATTGAGTATACGTAGATGTTAATTGGGACTTCTACATTAATACTATTGACAGCAAAATTTGTATTAGCATCGTTCTTTAGCTGCAATCTATAAGTCCAGGTATTCGCTCATATGCCTCTCTAGCGAATCCTATGTGAAACAAAATGGGTTAAGTAATAATCGAAAGTAGCATTGTTGGCTAGTGAGGATAAAGTAAGTGTGACAAGACCTGTTCCAACGTTTGTATTCATTTAATGGTTAATGGTCTGAGATTTAGCATCCTTACCGTTGCTGTCGATGATTATTAGATGTAGGCTGATTAAAGTACGGCGAAGCCTACTGGTCAAAGTAGAACGTAAGCCACTAAATAAAGAAAGATGGAATTTTAGAAATTGTGATTAATAGCCGTTGTTGGTATTACCTGAAGCATCTCCTCTGTCCGTTCCGCCTTGACCATTACCATTTTCACCATTGCCACCTGCTCCCGTTTTACCATTACCATTTTTACCATTGTCACCATCGCCACCGCTACACGAATGTCAATAGGTTCTATAGTAAACAAAAAAGTTGGAGTTAAACAGATCATAGTTGGTGCAGGTTCTAGTGAAGCTGAACTAGAGACGTGGGTTGATGCGGCAGCTAACGGTCAATGGGTTCAGGCTATTCCAAGACAGAAAGGTGTTGGTGGATTCTTCCCGTCATCAGCAGAACAAGAATGTATTATAAGTATAGATGCGGCTCTAGGTATTACCATGCATTGTTCAGCTATTCAAGAGATAACTGGCTTTTCGGGTGGTGGAGGTGGCGAAGGCGCTCCAGCTCCCGCGGCAACCGCACCCGCAGGAGGAGGAGCACCGGCTGAATCAGGGGGCGGTGGTGACTCCGGAGGCGATCGCGGAGGAGGATTCGGAGATTCAGAATCTAACTATGCATATAATTATAACTATTCGTCACGAGTGAGATACTATTAAAAAAAGAAAAGGTTTACGTCAGCATTGGCCACTGCAATCGTTCGTACCGTCGCCGCCATTATTTCCGTTCTGAGTTTTGTCAGTACCGTCTCCACCCTGATGGTCCGTACCATCTCCACCATCTGGACCGTTGTTGTCACCACCATTTTCACCATTTGTACCCTGTCCGGTTCCACCGTTTGTACCAGTTCCAGTATTACCTGAACTCGGTTTACCGTCCTCTCCATTTCCACCGGTGCTTACATCGTTGTTGTATTTGTTGTCATCGCCATTATTTCCATTATATTTACCACTTATCTTTTTGTTTTTTACCGAATCTCCGTTTGAACTACTCGATTGTCCACATACACTATTTGAACTACAGCCACCCGATTTCTAATTACGATTACCAGCCATTACATCTTCTGTTACTGTTGCTGCGGCTATCATTGAGATAGCCATGATTGAGGCAAATGCAACTAGTAAGAGTATTCTAGATTTCATTTGTAGCCGGTATATATACAAGCTTATATAATAAGATTAATACACAATAAACCAAAGTAAGACATATATGGATTGATCTTCTCGCTAGATATCCCGTTATTTGTATATACAATGAACCAAAGTAAGATATATACACGTTAATCTTCTCGCTAGATATCCCGTTATTTGT
>JARBAV010000098.1 GCA_029237515.1 Nitrososphaerales archaeon | reverse complement strand
GCATATTCTGTACCTTTCTTTACATCGTGTCCAGCAGACTCTGCACCTTCCTTGACTTCGTGTCCAATATGTTCTGCTCCTTTCTTTATTTTAGACATTTTCGCTAAGAATAAATAAATTATTTCATTATAAAAATATTACTGTTAATGAGTTGCCGTTTCTTTAACTTTTACGCAGTTTTCCTTTTCTAGCTAATAAAATCGAGAATTTTGATTAATACTTGTCAATATTCATAGATCTAAATGTATAAGAGAGAATTCAACAGGACAACATACGGTAGAACACATATGTATTCACCTAGCAATTCGGAATGGATTGGAGTTACCCTACTGCAATCATAACCCTCTGATATGACGCGCATTCTCAATTAATCCTAAGTGCTTAATTTTGTACTTCTCTCTAGAAGAAAGGACTTGCTTACTGTTAACATGAAAGCATACAACTTGCTGTCTCAGACTGGAGGATCTTTCAATCAAATGCGGGTGAAAGAGAACAGCTAAAGACTAGATCTTGTCTTAGTTGCGGTTCTTTAAAATACTAATATCACATGACATGCGTACTACAGAAAATTGATATGCTAAGCAACAACTTTGGTATCGAATTACCCAAGTTCAAGCAACTGGTAAATGAAGAATTGAATTAATCGATATTGATGCACGAAGTATATAACATCCTATGAGCGAACCATGCTCATCGATTATGATATCATGATTACCAAAGACTCTATATTTATGATAATTATATGGAAACTTGTCGCATAAGGAATTTCGGAAAGGACACAAATAGGATCCTTCAAACGGTTTTTGATGCCACCATTGCTCTAATTCTACACATTCATCAAAATGTTTATTTTCGTACAAAAAACCAGCACAATCTGCGACAATGCGAACATGTTTATCTTTTCTGATTTTAGCTCGGTCGGTCAGTTCTCTTTCCATTGCATTAAATGGTTCCAAATCACCAGCCAACGCTCCAACGTAATGTGTCGATAACTTCACGAGTAACAGGTTTCCTTCTTTTATATTATTTTCAAAGTCCGTAATTCTTGCCTTTAGTGTGTCATTTAGTGATCTGGTGTCTGGGTTCATAACACTGGCATATACGCAAAGCTGTCCACGATTTAATCCCTCATTGATGTACTTTGCAGCGAGTTTATCTCTCTCAACGTCATTGTTGTACAATAGTAAATTGTGTTCATTATTGGGTGGATCATCAATAATATTATAGCGGTTGGTTATTGATAGCAACGAATGACATGAGCATAGTGTTCTTATTTCTTCCTTTGTCAAATAAGTTAAGAGATCAGAGGCCTGATATGCACACACTACCATTAATGGAAAATCAATTTTGGATGGAATTAGGTATTCAAATTCAAGAAATTCCCTTTTCATTCCCAGCCTAAAGAAAAAGCAAGTACTTACAAATGCTCTCACCGCGCTTTTTCTGTTTCTAGACAATTTCGTAACTAGCTCATTCCATGAATGTTCGATCAGCTCTCTATCTAGAGTTCGTCTTTTGCCTGGTTGAAACCACTGAGAAGAAGTTACAACGATTAATTCACCTTTGTCTTCCATGGCATCAATTTCATCTGCGCCAATGTTCCATACCTCTTTCATTCGATTGTAGACCGTACTCCTATCCAAGCTATCATCAACTAATAGGAGGATGATTTCATTGTTTTCTAGAGCGGGCTCAAGAAATCGAAACGCATCATAGAGCTCTTCATCTAAGTTTGAATATATTCCAATTAGACGATTTGCTATATCATTGGTCGGAGATATGAGAGTCAAGATAATACCCCATGATTATTACTTTAGCAATTGTACAGACATGTGTATCTATTGGTATAGTTTGAGGACAACAGTGTTATCGGTTATATCGCATGACATCTTTGCTTCCAGTGCTACTTCTAGAACATATCTTGAAATTTGTCTTATGAAATAGGAATACTTGAATCCCATATCATGCTCAATAATGATCCTATCATGATTCTCATGGGATTCAAATCTATGAGGTATTCGTGATATTCTTAACCAAGTCTCCGTGATATTGGATAAGGAAATGAGTGTAAAGCTCCCCCTCAAAAAGAGGCTTACATCTACGATATCATTTTTTGCCGTATCTCGTGCTAATTCATCTAGTTCATCTTCTGTAAGTTGTTCAATTACTCTCATTAAAAATGACTTTGGCATATAATATAGCTTAGCCTGGGAAGCCAAAGTGTGCCATTCAAGATGCTCTTTAATAATTTGATTAACTAATGTGTTAAAACTGACCTGTTTAGAATCTGCTTCTGTGCGTAAGTCAGTCAATTTTTGAGTAGGAATTCTAAATGTGACACAATTAGTGGAAGCCTTGGGTAAGCTAATAGTCATATAGGATATGTCTTGGTCGTTCTTCTTAGGCATTGCGTATTGTATGCAATTAACCTCTTAAGCGTAATTATAGACCAATCATTGATAGGATTAACAATTATTTGGGTGCTTTGCAATATTATTATGGCAAAAGAGCGTAAAGTATTTAGCCTTATTAATCATTCTAACTATAGCTTGGCAAAACAAAATTGAGAGGGAATGAAATGATCGAGAACAAAAATAGGAGCGTTGGTAGTAGCAGCATTACTCTTAGATTTAAGAACGATATTCTCGATAAGTTGAAACACGAAGCTGCGCAGAAAAGAATTAGCCTAAACACATTGGCTACGCAAGTGTTC
>JARBAV010000097.1 GCA_029237515.1 Nitrososphaerales archaeon | reverse complement strand
CTTCACTTCTTCCGCCAATAACATACAGTTTGTCATCAACTACTGCTGACGTAAGGTGTTCTCTTGCAGTTGGCATTGGGGCTTTCTCCGACCACATATTTGTTGCAGGATCGTAGGCTAGATTGCTGGTTAGGGTACCAGTTGAATCCACTCCTCCTACTGCATACAAAATCCCGTTTATGAAATTGGCAGTCAGTGCACCACGGGGGCTAGGAAGATTTGCTCCTTCTGTCCAGCTTTTAGTAGAAGGATCATAGATTAATAATTTGTCTGAAAGGTCGGCCCTGTTCAAATATCCGCCTCCCACCACATACAGCTTTCCATCAAATGGAGCTACTGCTGTATGGTCTAGTGGAAGAGGTAAAGGTTCACCACTTGTCCATTTGTCAGCAATCACATCATAAACTTCAACTGAATTACGGCTGCTGCCACTGTTATCGAACCCACCGATAACGTAGATCCTTCCATCTAATGCCGCCCCAGCAATCTCAGATCGGGCTGTTGGAAGTGATGAACCGATCATCCAAGAGGAATTGGAAATTGTCGAAGATGGCTGTTGAGAAAACAAGGGTTTAACGATATCTGGTGACATAGCAAATAAAATAATGAGAACCGACAGAGTCGATATTATCGATACTATGTAATATGAGTTACATGTCTGCATTGCAATATTTCTAGAATTGTAACTCAAGATGCAAATAAAATTGCTTTCATAGGCGAGAAGACTGATGGGTGTCGTAGGCGCAATCCTACGTACAATGGCTGCCCTTAGGAGATTTTGATGCCTTACACTCGATTTTCCTAACTTGACGTCCAAGGCCACCAATTTCTGAGTCTTTGCCTATCATGTTTTTCACCTAAATGGTTCACTAGTTTAGTGAGAAAATGCAGTCATGTCGAAATCTTCTTGATCATATTAAAGAATTCACTTTCGTCCATACTCTTCTTGCTGGCTGCCCATGCTTCTACATCTTTGCCTACCAAATATCGAAGACGAGGATTTGGGTTTGTAGCAGCATCCAATATAACATTTGCAACCAAGTCTGCAGAAGATCCACTCTTTGCTAGTTCGCTGGAACTGGCCGCTATTCTTTGCATCATCTGAGAATATGGCGAGGTCGGGTCCTGCGCTTTCTTGGCGATCACCATTGAATTTGCAAAGTTAGTCTGAACAAATCCAGGTTCTATTAAGATCACCCTTATTCCAAATGGCTCTAATTCATATGCCATAGATTCACTCAGTCCCTCAACGGCAAACTTGCTACTTACGTAGGCTGAACCGCCTGGATAACCAAAGAGACCGGCTCCAGAACTCAGATTTAGAATTCTTCCAGACCTTTGCTTTCTCATCGTAGGGAGGACTGCTTGAATTACTCTCACTAGTCCGAATAGGTTGGTCTCATACTGAGCCTTAATCTCTTCCATAGAAAGCTCTTCTAACGCGCCAACGAGCCCGTAACCAGCGTTATTTACTAGGACATCGATCCTGCCAGCTTCAGAAGTTACGTGGTCAATTGCATTTTTTAGTGATTCATCATCAATAACATCAAGCTGTATAACCTTAATGGGAAGGTTTTCCTTTTTCAACGCATTTTTTATCGGTGCGTCTTTTTCCGGATTACGCATAGTTGCATATGTAAAATATCCATTTCGTGCGAGGGTAAGTGCAGTTTCTAATCCAATACCACTTGAACTACCGGTGACAATGGAAACCTTTTGATTGGATACCATGTGGTTATACGTAAGGTAAAACAATACTTAAAGTGTGATGACGAATCTCTAGCATTCACAAGTTCTGACTGTCAGCCCACTTTTTCACGGATAACCATGTTCCGGAATGTCTTTAATGTTTGTTCATACTGTAGATCTTAGCTATCAAGAACAGATTCATGAGGGATAGGACGACCCTTTTCGCTCGCTCATTATTCCAAACACGGTCGTCCTACCCTTAATCTTTTCAATGTTCCAAAAAGGACTTATACTTGATTTTACTATAGTAATGTGCAGTACCCCGAAACCATGGTAGTTCGATCAGGTTCTTGTGGATCTACATTCCGTCTTGGTCGCACTACCTTGTTTCTAGCCAAAGAAACAGAGTAGTAGTTTCAGAGCTAATTTTTCATCATAGACTATCTAGGATGTTCTTCCTAGTCGTTTGCAAGTTTGAACATAGTAATTGGATGTTCCATTCGATTTGGAATGGTCGTGTGGAAGCTGCGGAGATTATGACAAAACAAACTTCCTAAGCGAATCATTATCCTCCCAAATAGAAAATGTCTAAAATGGACTGGATTTTTTTGAAGTATTCTTTTACAGAGGGACGATAAAGATAATAGAGAATAATTCCATTAATCGCTATTCCAATAATTTGATCAACTAGATGATATAACGAGGTATTCGTATCATGATGCATTACGGTATTGAGCATGCTTGTCGTTATAATGAATACTATTTGGATTATGATTGATATTGTAGTCAGTATCACTGTAATAGTCCTTGCCCATTTTCTTCCTTTCAATAGACCATAAGCTACAACTAAATATCCTATACCAATTACTAATACAATCGCACCCATGACTATACTACTGCTTCCAAGCAATTGGACTAGAGCATGTAACTCTGCTACATCAAGCGTTTGCGGCTGCTGATCTTGTTGCTGTATCTCGGTCAGGACATTTTCAACAGATATTGATGCAAAGAATGCTCCAGATATCAATGATGATAGACCTCCAAAAATTAATACCACACCACTCACTATGGCCAATATGGCTATGATCGTAATGCCAAACGGTCTTTTCATTGACTGACTCATCGTATATTCATGTTTGTGGACGGCTCGGATAAAAAGAATATTGAATTTTGGGACTATGGAGAAAATGGAAAATCATTTCTTCGTCCTATCTTCTTCCATGATTCTTTAGTGTAATGTATAATAGTCATTACGGAATGTATTCAAAAAGAAGTATAGATGTGGATAAAAGAATGTGTATTGCTGCACAAATTGAATCATATTTTAGATTAGTATATCTCAGAAGTTCAAATTTTATGAAGAATTAAGGCATAATGCATCATAAAGCTAACCAATTTCAACAGCAACTTAATATGCTAATATGATGATGGTAACCCCATGCCAGTCGACACTTTGCGTACGATCAAGCTTCTAAGCAATTGGTCAGGCAATAGAGTCTTGGGAAGAAGACGCCCTTTAATTGCAGTATTCAGTTTAACACATTACTGTAATTTCTATTGCCCAATGTGTCCTTTCGGAGATGCTGATAAGATTGGTCAAATTGAATTGGCAAAGAAAAATGACTTGACTACAGAGCAATGGAAATCAATTTTTGATAAGGTTTCAAAATATTGTATTTGGTCCATCATTGAAGGAGGTGAACCCACTAGTCGTCCTGACTTTATGGAACTTGTTCGGCACATCTACAAGCTAAAAATTCCTATTACTCTGATCACTAATTGTTCATTGCTTCACACTATCGATCTTGTCGAATTGAAGAGATATATTCAGTTTGTCACTTGCAGTATTGATTCAGTATTCGAAGAATCGTACTGCAAAATTCGTGGCGTTTCTCCACAAGTATATAGTAAAGTTATAAACAATCTGCATCTTTTGGTTGATTATGGGATACCACACTACTTTAACAGTGTTATAACGAAGTATAATACTGAGGAATTTATCGACCAGTCATATTTTGAGAGAGCAAAGGAATTAGGCTCAAATGCTGTCTCTTTTACCTTTGTAGAAGATCGATCCGATGTTAGTTATTCTCTACTTCCGGACCGACAGACAATGGTCAGGGTTTGCGAAAGTATCCTCGATTATGGAAAAAAACACAGCTATCCTCAAATAATGATCCCACCACAGTACTTTGAGCAAATAATAGAACATGGAAGAGGGATTTTTGATGAGTGTGGAGTATGGAAAAGTATCTTTGTTAATGGTAACGGTACAGTCTTGGTTCCATGTTGGAAATTTAATAGTCCAGAAAATACTTACAATTTACTTGAACAAAGCATAGAAGAAATATGGAGTGCCCCCCAATGGGACATTGCCAGAACTTGTCATGATTGTAAAGTTCTTGGATGTATATGGTACTCCTCACAACCAATAACTACATTTGCCAAGAACTATATGAATGGATTATCGAAAATGATTAGTCAGCAAAAACCAGGGTATATGGAGGAAGCATCTTAAACCTTGAACGTCGTCGCTACCTGTGTTAAGATCGTGTCTGCGTCTAAAATAGTACAATTAAGAAAAAACATATACTTATGATTGTAGGATATATCTCTTGCTTAAAACTATCAAATGTTACCCTGCATCAATCAAACGTAAAGAAGATATCGAAAAAATATTCGATGATTGTGCTGATGCGGGGAATTGCTTTTGTGCTTTTTGGCACCTCCCGAAAAAGGCATGTGAGGACAATTGGGGAGAAGCGAATCGTAGGTGGTTTTTCGAAACAATACGCAATTATGGACCTCTCGGGATTATTGCTTACATCAATGGCGAACCCGCTGGCTGGTGCGGCATAGCTCCGCGAAGTAAATACGACCGTCTCAGACGATCTAGGTTTTTTTCGGCAGTGGATAATCACCCAGTATGGTCAGTGACTTGTTTTGTGGTTCGGAAAAAGTTCCGTCGTCGAGGACTTTCTAGGCTATTGCTAAGGGAAGCAATCATATTTGCCCAATCTCAGGGGGCAGAGTGGATTGAAGGCTATCCATTCGATCTAGACCAAGGGAATTCGCAAGGGGACCTTTATCCCGGTATATTATCTGTCTTCTTGGCCGAAGGTTTTGCGGAGGTTGCCCGGCGATTACCAACAAGACCTGTAGTACGTCTCAGTATCTGATCCTATTATCTAACTAAAGATCAAAATCTGACTGACAAGGATAACCAACGGAGCCCAACTGTGATTATTTGATAATAAGTTCGTAAGTTGTGCTGTAATTCCATCCAGATGGAAATGCAAAGGATTTCGCAGAAGTATTTTTATCAACACTAGTCACATCTCCCATAAAACTAATAGCATGTTTGCCAGGTTTTAGTGGTTTTACAAACACCCAATTGCCGTCTGAAATCGCAGAGGTTGTTGTATTTGCAGGAAGACCTAAGATATTGTTTTCGGGCAGAGTAAAACTGAACGGGGGCGACTGTGTACGATACTTTTCTAGGTCTATTTTTGGAATCTCTTGACCGTCAATGCTAGCATGCAGGTCAGTAACCTGGTCTTGAAAAGTTTTTGCACAAATACTCAAATCCGTGATTGTTTTGAGTTCAGGAAATTCTGCAAATGAACATTCTGAATTAAGTATAGGGAAAAGAATTGCTGTTCCAATAGGAACAGTGCATTCTCTAACTACTGATTTGCCATAAGTCCCAGGAAAGAACCAGACAGGCCCTCGCTGATTTTCTGAACAGTATTTACCTGTGTCATCATACGCAGGATTAACTTCCCTTGGTATTGAATAAGCCCACTGCCACCATTTAGCTGTCCATTCTCCATAGGTATGATTATACGGTTTAGAATGCGGTTGAAATGCTATTCCTTCCTCCACAGCCGGGGATAAGGCCGAATTATCTGGGATTATATTCTGCCCTAGGGCTAATTGCGTTGATAGACTAGACTGACATATTCCAGCTAATGCTAACACACTCATTATATAGAGTACCGAGAGGATTTTTAGGTTATTTTGCATTTCAATGATTAATGCTTTAAAAAATATATATCGATTATTTATTCGTACCAAACACTCCTTTGCGAGACGTTCGTTACTTGTATCAAGAATTTCTCCTTTAAGTAATCCTTAGGTTCTATGTTAGATAATTCAAATACTTGAAGAACTGGACAAGAGTTTCTAAACGTGCATTTTCACCTTGTTAGCACAAATAATGCCTATTAAATGGACATTATAGGATAAAAGATCTATGAACTCTAACAAGAATAGAGCTTTGATATTTCCAAGGGGGAAGTTCGCTTGGTGCTTATAAAGCAGGTGATTATCAAGCCATAAATGAGGATTCTTCAAAATACCTTCGAACTGAGAGCTTTCGAACTGAGAGAAGAGACTAAGAGTCTTTGTTTCATATCGTGTCTGGAACTTCGATAGGTGAGATAAATGCTATTATTTCAAACAAGATATTTGACTTTTAGGAAACCACAGTGTGATAGCTAATTTAAGATGGAATGACAGAAACTAAAGAGCAGATGAAGGAGATAATTGCCCGAGTAAGAAGGGAACTCTTGGACATAATAATTCTTAGACTTTTTGTGTCTCCCACCGAAAACATAGCTTCGTTGAAACGTTCAAGTCTCACATACCATGTATTATATAGTAACGGATGAAAGTATTAATGGATGACGGAAAAGAGAGTCTGGAGACGATGTTGTAATACTTTCTGGTCATAATGCATGGATAGTTGGAGATGAGCCTTTTGGCGTCAATCAGCTTTAGTAACGGCAGAAAATTGCATGATAATGATATCTCTACTTGCTCCTGGAATATGTCCATTAGACAAAACAATAAAGACAGGGACGACTGCAACAACACAAACTCGGCAGCAACAACAAGGTTCTACATCTATAGTAACAGAACTTACTTCACGTCAGATTATCAGGGTAACTAGATATAACCATAGCACTTCGAGAATCATGACAGCAGCAAAGTTAGAAATAGCAAAATTATTTATGAACGAGTACTGAATAGTGAATCAACCCAGTCCTAACTATTTATTATACAACAAACCAATAGATAAATATTATAATATTCCATTAGAATTTTAACCTTGAAATGGATGCAAGAATAAAAAGCAATAAACTCAGAATAAACCAACTTTCAGAAAAAGCCTTTCAATGGTATCTAGGATACTTGAATACTATCGATAACAGAGATATCAAATCTTATGTAAACTATTTATCTGATGATTGTGCCCTGCAAATAAATAATGATCCGCCAGTAAGTGGAAAAGATCAGATTACTAAACATTTTACTTCACTTTGGACTTCATTTAAGG
>JARBAV010000096.1 GCA_029237515.1 Nitrososphaerales archaeon | reverse complement strand
TAATTTCCTTGGCAAGAGTGATACACTCATTTATCAGTTTTTTATTGAGAATCTTTGCTATTTCAGCTGCACGCTCCTTCTCTTTCTTTGGATCTGACTTATCATCTACTTCTGGAGGCAATTGGTCTTCATTGCCTAAGCTTACTACCTTGTTAACTAGGCCAATTTCATATGCTTCTTGTGCAGAAATCATCATTCCAGTAAAGATTAGTTCTTTAGCTTTTGCTGGTCCCACTAGTTTTACTAGACGCTGAGTACCTCCCCAACCTGGTGGGATACCTATTCGTACTTCCGTTTGACCTAGCTTTGCATTACTGGAGGCAATTATAAAATCGCATGCCATTGCTAATTCACACCCACCCCCTAATGCAAACCCGTTGACAGCCGCTATGACAGGTTTGTCAAGTTGCTCAATTCTGTTAAGTAATGAATGTACTCGTGAAGCATAATTTTGAGCTTCGATAGGACTAATATTGACAACATAGGTAACATCAGCACCTGCACAAAATGATCTTTCGCCAGATCCCGTAACAATGACAATTTTTATGTCATCATCAACTGCTGCGGTAGAAAAAGTACTCTCCAATTCATTCATGGTTTCTCTATTCAATGCATTTAGCACCTCGGGTCTATGTATTCTAATAATCAGAATACTTTCTTCCTTTTGTATCGTGATGTATTTCAACTGTCGGTTCGCATCTCCATCTCCACCTAGTGCAGAACTAGTCATACTATGATAGGTTACTCGTGTTAATCCATTACTATAGTATTTATTTGTTGTACAAACAAGTCATAACTGTTCCACATTGAGTTTTGGGACTGAGGTAAGATTTGTTGCATTATATGATATCTCAGATTATGGACCTTTTATGATGAGCTCAATTTGACAATGCTAGAATCCTTCGCTATTTGGAGATGATCAAATTAACAAGATTGTCAATAAACAAGAGGTTACCAGACACGCATTAAGAATTGCCTCACCACTCTTCTAACTCTAAAATGCAATTAAAAGGACGTTTCGGACAACAGATTGCAGAAGCGCTTTTATTTTTTTATACAATCACTTCGAAATCAATAAAGAATGAGTTATATGGGACATACCGACCAGTTGGAGACACTTCCCTACACGTGTTCAAAACGAGGCATTGTAGCTACTCTTGAAAATGCATTATCCATCCGTAATAATATTAGTAGAAGAAATTATACACGAGCAAGTAGCCAGAGTGCAGCGCAGTACTTTAGAATTGTCAGATCTAGTTGATATGATTTCCGTGTGGTAGTCGTACGAATGGAGGCATTTGGAGCAGAAGCGCTGGGAATACAATCATTAGCTGTGTGGGCTGTATTATATATATGTGGTACTCCATTCCATCAAAAGGACAAAAATCTTCCAAAAATCATAGTGTGAAACCGTATTTGATCGAAACGGACTACCCGCTCACGAATAGTTGAAAGTCGTCTTAGTGGGTACATGTAATTTTAACTGGCCAGACATAAGTTAACCAAATGATCATGGATGAAGAAACAAACCTAAAAAGGGCATATGTAGAAACTATTTGCCATGAAAGCGAGTTATAAAGAGTAGTTAAATAAAATATTTAGATCCCTTTTCGCCAAGTTGATCTCCAGAATTTCAAAATATCTGATCAAATCTTAAATCTCAATTCATTTGTCGTCCGCAACAATCAAAACTAAAATCTCAAATAATGGCTAATCGCACAAAGGTTAAAGGTTCTTCCACATAGCCATACATTATGCATAATAATGGCATTTATGGCGAGATCAAAAATTTTGCATTGGCGACCGATCTTTATCAAATAGTAATGGCTGCAGCATATTATTCAAGTCCGTATCATAGAGACCGGAAAACTGTGGGAATTTTTGAAATGTTTGTGAGGAAACTGCCGAAGAACAGATCTTTTATAATAGTTGCAGGAGTTGAGCAAGTAATACAGTATGTCTTGAATTTACGTTACAATGATGACCAAATTGCATACCTACAATCCTTGGAAGTGTTGAAGGATGTTGAGAAGGAATTTTTTGATTATCTGCGCAGTTTCAAGTTCAACGGATCCTTATGGTCGGTACCCGAAGGGACGATCATATTTCCAAATGAACCAATCATTAGAATAGAAGCTCCAATCATTGAAGCACAATTATTGGAGACGTGCATTTTGTCGATAATTAACTTTCAGAGTTTGATTGCCACCAAATCAGCTAGAATTGTATCAGCAGCTAACCGCAAACCGGTTGTAGAATTTGGCTCAAGAAGAGCACATGGGCCACAAGCAGGTGTTCTTGCGGCTAGAGGAGCATTCATTGGAGGTTGTGTTGGAACCTCTAATACCCTTGCTGGAAAGGCCTTTGGGATACCAGTATTTGGTACCATGGCTCATTCTTTTATATTAAGTCATGAGAATGAGCTTGATGCCTTCAGAGAATTCAACGATATATTTCCGGCTGGATTTCTACTTGTTGACACGTACGATACATTGAAAGCGGTCACAAAACTACTAGGCTCAGGGATTAGACCTTATGGCGTCCGACTTGATAGTGGAGATCTCTACACCCTTAGCATAGAGACAAGAAAATTACTCGACAATGCAGAATGTAAAGACGCAAAAATTATGGTTAGCGGAGACCTAAACGAGCAATCAATCTCTAAACTCCTAGCGAATGGTGCTCCGATAGATTCATTTGGAGTTGGAACAGAGCTGAGCACTTCTCGAGATGATCCTACAATGAATGGCGTTTACAAATTGGTCGCAGTTAAGATTCGCAATCCCGACAAAAAAAATGGCGAATATGAAATGATGTACAAATCAAAGACTAGTGTTGGCAAAGAGACATACCCCGGACCTAAACAGGTAGGTAGATTTATTGAAAATAATGTCTTAAAAATGGATTACTTGATTTTGGAGGACGAAAAGCCCCCTGACAAATGTACTTTGCTATTAAAAAAGTATGTAGATGGTGGTAACAAAGTACTTGAAATGCCTTCGATATTTGAGATCCAAAAATACACTTTGAAACAACTAGAACTCCTTTCGACAGCGTTAAAATCTCTAGATGTGGAACCTACCTTATTTCCTGTTATGCTAAGCCAAAAACTAAAGTCCTTAGGTTATCCAACTGATCCGTCATAACTTTTGGCCAATTGCATAATAGGCATAAGTTTTTAAATAACTGTATGAAAATGTCGGCTTGATTTATTTCTCGATTGGTCTTGACAGACGACTAAAGTACACACATAGATACAACCCTTTTATTTCTGTTAATGGTGTTATTGCAACCTCTGTGTTCCAACTAACTTGAACCGTTTTAAATTCTATGTCAGTACCATTTTCATCTATCATGACTTTCAGATTCGTGTTATATCTTTCTTGTAGATTCGGAAGTATATAGCTTTGATGGAAGAGATAGTTCATATTTCTAATATGCTTACCAGAGTTGTTGGTATCAGACTTGCATTCCGCAACAATTAATCTTCCCTTTTCATCTAAAACTGCTGCAAATTTAATACTTGGATTAGCACAAAGTGCAACTGCACATATTTTTCGTAAATAGTTTCTGCCTCTACGCATTCGTCTATCATTTCATGGTCTATAAAACATCTTCATAATGAATT
>JARBAV010000095.1 GCA_029237515.1 Nitrososphaerales archaeon | reverse complement strand
TAGGAGATTCCGTTAGACGGGCAAATTATGATAATACCTTACATATAGTAATTGAAGATGACCCTAAAAACTGGTCAGATAACTGGAGGATTTGCTTCAGACATAGTTGGTCCAAAAGGAACTTTTGAACATAAATTTGAAAAAGTGGGAACTTCAATTATTACTGTAGACTACATCCCAACATGATTGGAAAAGTGGTAGTTGTTTCATAGCCTCTCTTAACTGTTACAAAAGAGAGGAGACGTTAAGAGCTATGTTTACGCTTATGAATTCTAGGTGTGGGACAAAAATAGAGTCATTACAGTGGCAATTATAATTGGACTGTTTGGGGGCTTAATAGGTGGACCAATTGCTAGTTTGATATATTATGATTCTTCTCCAGAGGATAGATTTTATGTATTCATAATTCCCGAAATTGTAGGGTTTATCTGCGCAGGTCTAATGATATACGTAGGCAAGCTTAAGAAAAAGAAATCAAATGTTTCATCATAGCTATTTATACACACAACATTTTTTTATCCTGACAAGGTCACCATTCAAATATAGAGATGGATGGTTCAATCGATAATAAAGAGCTGATCGACAAACTCGCAAATCTATTAAATGAGACAGCAGAAGCTCATCATAAGGCATTTGCAACTACCGAAGGCGAAGATCCCAGGTGCGTACTGGCCCAGGTTCTATGCAAAATTCGTTATAAGCCGCTATATGTAGGTCGCAATATTGCCTATTTCATACACATTGCACATAGGCTGATCGTGGGCCCGATTGTTTTTCGTTCCACTTAATTGAACATTAATTGAGATCAAGTAATGTAGACACCCCTGAAATGAGAAAAACAAGACGTCACGGACTAATATTAAGTATTATATGTCTTCCATTTTCGCTCATGATTGCTTTGCATGCTTCGCCTGCGGTTTTGGGTAAAGTTTTAATTTCGCCTAACGAAATTGAAAAGTATTCTAATCTATCGACAAGTGTAGCACATATCAAGGTTCATACGATAAATGCTAACGAGAATGGTAGCCCTCTTGGAGTTGATTCCAATAGAGTAATAGTGATTAATTTTGATGATTCATACAAGAATCAATTCACCAATGCTAAACCAATCTTAGACCGGTACGGATTTAAGGCAACATTTTTTGAAGTTTGTGATTGGATTAATTCTAAATCAGAAGACGATGAGATGATGACTTGGAAGGACATTGCTGAGCTGTACAAGCAAGGACATGATATAGAAGCGCATACCATGACTCATCCTCATTTAGATAAACTATCCTCATCAGAATTAGAATATGAGATAGGCCAATCAAAACGATGCCTTCTTGATCATGGAATAAATTCCACAATTTTTGCCTACCCTTACGGGGAAGGTTGGGATAATCCAGAAGTAGTTAACATAGTCTCTAAGTATTTTGATCTAGCAAGAACCAATCGTGACACTCCACTTACTTTTTTGAATTGTGGTGATACTATGGGTGGATATGCTCCTGATCAGCCTAGCTGCAGTACTTACCCCGATAATGACATATTAGTAGGAAGGTATGCTATTAATAGCTGGAGTCATCGCCATATTGAAGGAGACTATTCTACTGCTGATCAAAGATGTGAAGGGGCATGTACTTATTACAACAACTCTCAAATGTTTGAGAAGTTTGTTGAAGTAGTTAATAGTCAAGATAAATATAACACTAATGGAAGTATGGTCGCTATTCCCATAGTTGTTTATCACACTATTGTAAGCGACCATGATTTAACCAATAGTAAGCGACCAGTTGATATTACAGTGAATTTATTTGAAGAGGAAATGAGATATCTGCATGATAATGGTTTCAAAGTGCTGCTCATGTCCGACCTTATAAATGACAGCATATAGCCCTGTTCCAATTGTACCTTCTCCTAATTTCTCACCAGATATTCCTTCTATATATCTAGGCTACTCAAAAAGTTATGGACCCACTTATTAAGTGGGTACTGAAGCTTCATTCTGAGGACATATATATCCTCTTTTATGTATTCTTTGATTGTTTGAGGATATTCCTTATTACTGCCTTCCAACATGTCATATCAGTCCCTAAATGATAACACTATAACTTTTACCTTGAGTCAGAATATATCGATGAAGATATCATTCCAGATTCACCTCAACTAAAGCAATGCCGAGGTTTTATTCTAATCTAAGCACAGTATTCAAAGTAGTATTTGCGGATAACTGAGTTGGAGGTTGAATCTCTCTTACACTCAGATTCTTGAAATCCAACACGGTATTGTCGGTTCGAAAAATGATGTTTGGTCCTCCGTCGATAATAACGTAATCCCTAGCCCTACCACAGCCTGCGCTAAAGAATTCGGTATTATCTGATTTAGTGTACCATCCTCCCCTATCTGTTATATCTGAAACTTTGGTCCAGTTATTAGTATTTGAACCGTCCATATACACCTCCAGTTTCACCCCATCAGTTTCATTATCCCTCATGATATTATACACTACAGCCTTAAAACCCACCCACTTATTCAAATAAGATTCTGCGAGCTTATGTCTGGCACGTTCTTCCGTATAGCCACCCGTATGCCAAATTTCTTTTTTCCAACCAGTAGATCCATCGGTATGAAGTCCCGCGTTGTAAGCAGTGCCTTCGCACGGTACTTCTGAACTATGTCTCCCACTTCTAGAAATGAATACTAGATCGTCAATTTCATCCTCGCCTGATGCGCTCAAAATGTTAGAAATGGCACTATCAGACGCATTACTATTAGCCAGGTGTGACAATCGTACGTATCCTGTCATTTCAACATTTTTCCATTTCTCTTGACCCTCGGATGTATTAACAATCATTCTAACATGACTTGCATTTATTCTCCAAGATCCGTCCGAGAGACTAGAGAGATTAAGATTTCCCGTAATAAAGAAGTTTGAACTATTCTTTGGATCGCTCATATTCAAGAACCACTCTCTACCCCCAACCTTTGTAGGATAAATCTTTGTTATTCCGAAAGTATCATCTTCTGTAATTTTGATTCCCTCTGTGTTATTCTCATTCGTAATAGTCGAACTAGTAGCAATGTTAGATGAATTGATCGTATTGGACAGAGATACTAACTGAGACTCAGACCTTCGAGGATCCGTCAATATAGCTGGCATTGGAGATTGACCATTTACGGTAAACGGAGAATTGGTTTCAAAGAGAATTTCAAAAAGGATTAAAATTATGAAAAGCAGCAAGCATGCGACGGGTAAGCCATAGAGAACATCGGCACTTAACCCTTTCATCAGTGTTATATTTTGTTACTCTTCGTTATTTAGAGCTATAGTGAACCTACCGATAATATTCGGTTAATGGCGATTCTACTACTGCCCATTAGTCAGTCATATTAATATTGCAGGGCATTTATCGAACTGCAGAAAGCAATCTTTGGGTATATTTTGTCAACATGCTAGTTTTGTAGACATAGCTTGTTTCGTTGTCGAATCCTTATATAGCCTATTTCGGCATAGCTGACATACTAGTATGTCCTCAACCACAAGTCAGATTCCTAAATGGAATATAACAGCTGACTATGTTGAAACATGCAACTGTGATTATGGATGCCCATGTAACTTCAATGGCTTTCCCACTTATGGGTCATGTCAAGCACTATTATTGTTTCATATTAGGTCGGGTGGTTATGGTGATACTAGCCTAGACGACCTTGACTTTATAGCTGCACAGTATTGGCCGAAGGCTATTCATGAAGGAAACGGTACTACTCAGCTGTTCATTACCAATAAGGCTAATGAGAAACAAAGACAAGCGCTCATAAACATTTATTCGGGCCAAGCAAAAGGAGATGCTCCTTTTGCGTTATTTGCTGGGACATTCAAATATTTCCTTGAAACACAATTCGTCGATATCAAAGTAAACTTAAACGGAAAGAAGAGTAGTTTTTCAGTACCTGGTGTTCTGGAAGTACAGACTGAGAGTTTTGCAAACCCTGTGACAGGAGAAGAGCAAGATACAAAGATACAGCTACCAAAAGGGCTCGTTTGGAAACTTGCAGAAGCAGCAAAGTCAAAGATAATGCGTATCACAACCCCAAACCTAAACTATGACCACTCAGGAAAGAATGCTTTTTATTCAGTATTGGATTTCAAAGGGCCGTAGGCAGATCTGCCCTCCCATGGTATTTCTCCAACTTTCAATAGTCCACAATCCATTTAAGAACTTCCAAAGTCGAACTAAGAAATGAATCTGGGTTAACATACAGTTAATATCTTTGATCATTTTGGTCCACGCAGTTATTTCCAGAAAATATGCATTAATAATTGATCTTTATATGCTTCTTCTGTAGGAAAATACTTATCATACAGGTTCTTGCCGTCGTCAAAAAAATGCTGAGTCTTAGTAACGCCATTTACAAAAAATATACTTTTAAATACATTAGCAATTAGCGAATTATAGAATGCCAAAGTTTCTGGATGTACATCCTATGAAAGGCTTTGATGAAGAAACCTTAAGAAAATGGACCATGCCTGCTCCTGTGGATGAATTTGGTGTCAAACCTGAGAATATATTTTACAATAAAGAAGAGGACAGATTCTTTTGTCTTCTTGATGCTCCCAATAAGGAAGCAATAGAAAAACATCATGCGAGATTTGGATTAAAGTGTGAATGGATTACATAAGTAGAAACGACAGCATAGGATAAGTGGCAAGAGACAGGAAGATACAAGGAACTTACCATTTTGCGACAAGAATGAAATGATATTTTGGATGAACTAGTGAAGTGTTATCTAAAGTATCGTTCTTA
>JARBAV010000094.1 GCA_029237515.1 Nitrososphaerales archaeon | reverse complement strand
GCAACTAACAATACATCATCACCAAAAGCGACTTCAACAGAGAATTTAGATGTTGTCACTTCAGTATCTCCGATATCCAATATAGTGAAAAATGTGGCAGGAGAGAAGATTAGATTGACTGGTCTAGTTCCAGAAGGAGTTAATTCACATACATTTGAACTTGTGCCTTCTGACGTTGTCAAGGTGAATGACGCAGATCTTGTAATCATTGATGGACTTGGATTAGAAACCAATGTAGAAGACGTAGTTGACCAAGCTCATAATACCAAACCTAACATTCAAATCTTGAAGTTAGGAGACAACACTGTTACACCTGATCAATACATATTTGACTTTAGCTTTCCTAAGGAAGCCGGTGATCCCAACCCACATTTATGGCTTAACGTACCCTATGCCATGAAATTCGCAAATCTTACGAGAGATAAGTTGATTGAAATGGATCCTGCGAATGCAGATTACTATACTCAAAATACAGATCAATACGTAACAAAGTTGAAGCAACTTGATGAAGGAATAATGAAAGCAGTGCAGTCGGTACCAGAACAAAATCGAAAACTCCTCACATATCATGACTCGTGGGCTTACTTTGCACCTAGGTACGGCATGGTCGTAATAGGAGCTGTCCAGCCTTCAGACTTTGGTCAACCTACACCACGAGAAGTAGCTAGCTTGATTGATCAGATAAAAACAGAAAAAGTACCTGCAATATTTGGTTCAGAGGTATTTCCGACTGAAGTAGTTGATCAAATAGCTAAAGAGGCGAATGTAAAGATTGTTAGTACACTTAGTGATGATGACTTGCCAGGTGATGCAGGAGACCCTCAAAATTCCTATGTGGGAATGATGTTAGAGAATATGAATAATATGCTAGTTCCACTGGGAGGTAACGTTAGTGCATTATCAAATGTCACTCCTGACGACACTTACATGCCTAGTTGACCATGATACTGATAGGAAGAACCCTTTGGTGGACTAATAAGAAAAAAGAGAATAAATACATAAATGATTGATATTACTCAAATCTTTTTTTTTGAAGATAATAAAGAACATGATAATAGAAAGAAGTTATCTATATTAGCCAGAAACACTATTCGAGATGAAATCCAAAATACAAAAATACGTAACGATTTCTATCGATACTTATCCTGGAGAATTCAAACTGCCCCGTTAAAGAAAAAGATAATGCATAGGTACAAGAATTTTTACATTACTACATTCACTAATGATTCTTGGATTTTGATCGAGAAATTTATAGACTATGCCGTAGAAGTTTTCAATCACTCTCATCCATCTACTGAAACTACCGTCGTCTCTACTATAAAGGTGCTTGAAGAATGGTGGGACAATGATTATGATGATTACTTATGGGACGAGGAAGGTGGAAGGTATGAGATAGAAGCAGTGGCGGAAGAAGTATGTGTTCTAGATAAAGATAATATGGCTAAGTTGCAATCCCATCATAATGCTTGCGTCGATTAATATGATGATGAAGTATCTTTCTAGACTCTGAAATGACAGATAATCGTAGCTCAGCAGCAGTAGTAAGTCAAATTGAAGTAAATGACGTAACATATGGATATGCTCCACATAAGCCTGTACTGGAAAACGTAAGCGTCAAGATTCCGAAAGGAAGGTTCGTAGGCTTACTTGGTCCAAGTGGTTCTGGAAAATCCACGCTTTTAAAAATAATTATTGGCTTACATAAACCGTGGAAAGGAACAATAGAATTTTTGGGTAATAAGAACAGCGATCCATATTCATATACATCAAAGAATATAGGCTATGTACCACAAGTGGAAAGTATTGATTGGAACTTTCCTGTAACTGTGAAAGAAGTTATTGGGATGGGAATTTGGGATAGATCGGGAGTTGCTCCATGGTTTTCGAAGGACGTTGATGTGATGGTAGGAGTAATATTAGACGATCTCGGAATATATAATTCAGAGTTCAGGAATAGACAGATTCGAGAGCTTTCTGGAGGAGAGCAGCAAAGGGTTTTTCTTGCAAGAGCATTAATTCGTAAACCCACTATTTTGGTATTAGATGAACCCATTTCTGGAGTCGATTTTAATACCCGCGAAAAGATAATGGAGATCTTGCGCACCTTAAATCAAGATCTAGACATGACAATAATAATGACTACCCATGATCTCGGGGGAATTGGGAAACGACTCCCTTGGGTTATATGTATGAACAAAACAATAATAGCAGAAGGTGTTCCTTCAATGATATTGACTAAGGATAATTTATTGAGAACATATGGTTTAGCAGATTATAATGATTAGTATTACTTCGAATAATTATATCAATAATATTACATTTACAATTCTTTCTAAGAGCTCTGTCTTCGCCAAATTTGGCCGGTCAAAAAATAATGGAGAAACATAATGAGCTTAGAGGAGAAGGGGAATCAATAATTTGATTCCATTATTATCATTATTATTATCGATAGTATCAGTTCACACGACACCATTACTATTTTTAGAATCACTTCTTGAGCCATTTACCTACGAATTTTTTACGAATGCAATACTAGTATCAATTCTGGTAGGTGGAGTTTGTGGATTGATGGGCGTGTATATAGTATTGAGAGGAATGAGTTACATAGGTCATGGGATGTCTCATGCTGTATTTGGCGGAGCAGTTGTAAGCTACATTGCGGGTTTTAATTTCTATCTGGGAGCTGCAGTCTGGGGTTTTGTTTCTGCATACCTGATTAATGAGATAACTAGAAGAAACAAAATAAAGGCAGATGCAGCAATAGGGGTAGTCACAACTGCAGGTTTTGCAATCGGTGTACTATTGATCAGTACGACTAGGAGCTATACTAGGAATTTTGAGGCACTTTTATTTGGCAATATCCTCGGAATAACAGATCAAGATCTAGCTGTTATCGTGCTGGTAACATGTGTCAGCGCATTCTTCATATTCTTCTATCAGAAAAGGTTACTTTTTACTTTATTCGATAAGGAAACAGCCAAAGTATATGGAGTACGAACAGACTTGGTAGAACTGTTCTTCTCATTAATTCTTGCAGCCGTGGTAATCGCATCGATGAGTAGTGTCGGAGTAACTTTGATAGCTGCTGCTATTGTTGCTCCTGCCATTTCTGCTAGGATGCTTACAAATAACTTT
>JARBAV010000012.1 GCA_029237515.1 Nitrososphaerales archaeon | reverse complement strand
GCACAGGTCAGTAGCTAGTACCTCGATTCTACAACTGATATGGAGATAGTTCGCGGTACTACTTCGGATTAGCTACAACTATGAAATGATAAATGTCATATGGATGCGAGTTACTCCAAGTTAATTTCAGCATGCAGTTTACTCGTGGAATCAATCTGCTTTAGAAATTCCAAAAGTTCAAGATAGCAATTTTTTCCAATCAAAGTCTTCTCGGTCATAACGCCACTATACAGCTCGATCCGTACCGTGATAGATGATTCCCCAAGTGAAAGATGAATGCGATTAGGTTCCATTCAACTATCCCAATTAACTATCTAATTCATTCTCATATTCATTTTGGCTCTGCCGTACAGGATAATTGAACCGGTTTGAGTAATACCTTTGCATTTTTGGTTAAATATCAAGTGATAATACTCAAAGCACATAATCTTAATACCGTGTTATCTGGTATCAGTCAGAATTTTGTCTCTAATTTCAGAACGGATGTCTTCAAGTGCGAATTGGAGATTAGAACAATCAGAGATTCTTTCTTCTATATGTTCAAGACTGACATCCTTGTGACCCAGTTCACCATTTTGATCATAATATGAAAGCCTAATGGTATCCATTTGATCAGTTGAATCGTATGCGCGAGAAGTATCCAAATTCGCACCTGAAAGCCATAGAGTATAATCGGATACACTTCGCAAATCTTTGAATAAAGCAGGGTATTTCTTTAGCTGATCTGAGTAATTCAAAGTAACTATCTTTTCTAAGATGTCTGAGATATATTGTGATTTTTGTATATGTTGCTCCAAGATGAGAGAAATGAATTGTCCGCGCTTATCGTCTTGACCAGGTGGACAAAAATGGTAAGAGATTATGTCCCGGATAAGAGAATCTAAGGACGATACAATAATGAGATATCTTCCCCGTATTGAGGCATCACGTTCAATTAATTTTTCCAGTAGAATTTTGCGTTCTCGCCCAGGAGTAGTAGACATTGTACTTCGATCTTTGAGAGGGGACTATTAAAACTTCTTAAAACTTTATCGATGTATGTCTCCCGAAGGAGTTTTGAATAGGCTTGTTGCCACGCTCAAATTGGAAAGGTTTTCGTGCTCACGAGAAGCTCACGAGCCGCTCACCAAGTCATGAAAATGTGCCTAAACCGGTTCGACTAACAGGCCGATAATTGCGTTGCAAAAATTTTACCAAATGTAAAGGCGCGAAAGCCTCATATGAAATCATCTTAAAATAGCTTTCATTTGATCGGCAGGGACAAAATTCATCCAAGTCAAGAATGCTAAATTAGTCAAATGCGCTAGCCTCAATAACGAGCCTTTTAAGGTCAATTATTACTTCATTTGATTAGTCTAACCTATCTAAATCTCAGCTATCTAAGCATATGGTCATAAAATGCGTCCTTCTGATTCGATAATGCTTCGACGGCTATCTTCAGTCTTAAGGCTAAAGTTTCGCAATAAAATATGGAACTATTTTTGGCCTCGTTCTACTTCGAAACCAATTTTTACTTCCGCCTGATACTCCTCTATTTTTTGATTTTCTATCCTCAGAGTTACCCTTCCCAATTCTGCCCATCGGATACTCTTCACCGTTTTAGCCGCCTCATCAACAGCGTCTTCCATTGCCTTGGCAATACTATCGGGTGACGTTCCGACGATGTGAATATACTTGTAAACCATGAGAGATAGCAGCGGTATTCATAAAAAAATGGCTCGAAGGAAATTTTGTTCTCAGTTACGACTCGCTAGTCTCTTATTATGACTCATAGAACCTAACCCGCGGCTCAGGTCGAGCTACCATTAATTATGCTTACGCCTGTTATTCTTGCTTCATCGGGATTTGTAGGCTGATCTGCTTGACCGAAAGAAGAAGTGGTTTGTAGGCCAGCTATCTTATCAACTGTGTCCATACCCTGAACCACCCTTCCAAACGCAGTATATTGTCCGTCCAAAAACTGTGAATCATTTGTTACAATAAAAAACTGCGATCCAGCACTATTAGGATCAGAGGCCCTTGCCATAGAAACTATACCACGAACATGCGGAACATCATTAAATTCTTCATTTATTGAGTAACCTGGTCCGCCTGTGCCCCAGTTGCTGCGCTGTGTTGTATTCCCCTTAGTATTAGGATCTCCTCCCTGGATCATGAAATTGCTAATAATTCTATGAAAAATTGTATTGTTGTAAAATCCATCTTGTGCAAGTCGCTTGAAATTGTCGACATGGTTTGGTGCGACCTGTGGTAGAAATTCAATAGTTATAGGACCTTGCGCCGTTTGAATGACAGCGGTTTGCTGTGTAGAATTTGAATTAGCAGCAGAAGAACCAGTTGAATTCGAAGTTAAGGGCTGAGAATCCGCCAAGGTGCTATTAGGAGAAGGGTCGGTGTTCGAGCTATTATTATTACCTTGTTTTCCACCTGACATAGAATCAGACTGGTAGTCTTGATTGACCTTATAAACCAATACACCGAAAACTAGGCCCGGAGTATTAGATACGAAGCTTGGTGATGCATAAACAAGACTAAATGGCTGATCTGGTTCTTCTGTTAAGGGGTATTTCAGATCTTGGGTATACAAAGCTATTGTACCTGGCTGATATACTGGTTGAATTCCAGCAAGTTGGCCTCCTTGAATCGAAGCATATGCTTGAGGTTCAAATGGAATCATCTTTCCTAGGAGCGTATCATTCCAAAACTTGGGGGTAGGGGTAAATCCATCCTGTTCCAAATATTCCATTTCATTGAACCCGCCAATCCGAATAAACCACTGTTTCTTACTTTCGTCACCTCCACTCCCAAGAGTATAGAAGGAAGATCCATTGGCCCCGGGGAACCTCTGTCCAACCAAATAAAGTACAACGTAGTCAGAATGCAGGTCCTTGGCAATATCGTAACCTTCTTTCTCCGGTTCGATGAACATTTTGGCAAGCTCGGCAATTCGTGTTTGGTTTATGGTTGCGTTGTCAGCAAGGCTTGTCCTATTGGCTATAGTAGTTATCCAGTATCCATAGTCCCACCATGAGGCAACAACTGAATCCTTAGGCGTGTTGGTTGAAATCCAATTCAACGCATCAATCCAATCTGCCACTTGCATTCTGTATCCAGTCCCACCATTTGCAATGGACGGAGGAACGTCTGCGGAAGTTACCCAATTGATGTTGGGTGGGTAGAATAGGGGGAGAGTTAGGAGGAAAATAAGGACAACAGAGAAAGATATAACAATTGGCTTATTACGCGAAGGCTTAGATTGCATGCGCTCGATTCTCTTCTTTTCTCTGCCCTTAGCTGCCTTTTGCTGACCTTCTGTATAAAGTCCGGTAGAGGAATACCTTTCCATAAATATTCTTGTCAGATCGAATAGGCCCATTGATGCTAGTATTATTATGCTGATTGACGAAAAGACAAGGAGCCTAGCGAACGTCGCACTTACATAAAGTCCAGTAACCCCCAGTATTAAAGCGAAAATTGTCATATCATTTCTCTTTCGAAATGCCATCCAAATGCCAAATCCAGCGAACATCATCAATATCGAGTAATCAATGAAGTAATCAACTATAGTAGGAGTAAAATGTTCGGCCACTGATGCCGTCAATGGATTTTGAGCTGACAGGAATGGGTTTATCGCATTCAAATACCTAAAGGAAGGGGAATAATATGCTTCAGTCAGCATGACCCCTATACTAATAGCAACAAATACCCCAAGGACTATTCCCGCATTCCGAATAGTGTGATCGGCTGAAGTAAATTTCCGCACAAGATAGGTTGCTGCCAAAAATACAGTCCCACCAATCATCGCGATTCCTGGGGGACCGAAAACAAACGAAATTCCAGGTCTAGGGAATATTCCAGCTGTAACTAAAGTCAACACGGTGATTGATATCGCCACTACCAGAGGAATACTCAAGTCCTTTCGGAAAAATGGGATAGCTATAAAGAAGATGGAGAGAGGTATTGCAAAATACTGAATCCCACCCCACGAAGCATTTGCCAAACCAAGTAAGAATCCAGCCAACACTGCTTTGAGTATTACAAATTTAACTTGTCTACCCTTTATCGCTGAAACAAAAAGGTAGGTTGCGACAATGCCAAGGAACAAACCCAATGGCTCAGATTTGAACCATCCTAAGTTACCCCGTTGAATTATGGCAGGAGTAAAAGCAAAAAACAGCGCTGCAAAAAGCCCAGCCGAGGTACCCTTCAATCTTCTGACAAGTGCAAAAATTGCAATTGTAGTTAGGGAACCCATAACGACGGGAAAAATTATCACAAAATCCAGAAGCGACGAACCGGCCCCGAATATCTGATAAAGATATGCAGCTACGATATGAAGGCCAATCTGAGATGTAGCAGGAACGTTTCTTCCCTCTGGATACCAAGACATCGTGTCATGCCAGTTTAGGTATGCCTGCAGGCCATTATCTACAATGTATTTGGTCGCGCGATAATCAAAATAAGGATCAAATTCGTTCAAAAAGTAACCATATTTGATAGGATAAGACCTGATTATGAAGGCAGTTGAAAATGAAATAGCGAGTACTCCAATTACAAGCAAATGTTTAAGTTGAAAGTGGAAATGACCTGTTCTCAGCAGCGTTTTACTTCCATCAAGCATGCTAAGACAGGTTGAACTAACCTCTTTTTTACGTTACTGATACTAGATCATTTTTTCATAGTCAAGTGGGAGTTCGTTAGGGCATTCGAGTCCCCTATGATTCACTAAGAAGAATAACAAAATTGACTTACGTCTAGTCGGGGATTGGAACAAATCGACAATTTTTGCAAAGCTAAAACATTCATTTGGGACGCTATAGGAAGAGTAGGAACTCGTTCTTGAGCTTTTTGATAAAAGATCGCACTAAACCAGACGAAGCTTTCTATACGCTGTCATTTCATAAGATGAGAGTGGCGGCAATGAAGATTCAGAGTTAGACTGAAAACTTTCATGTTGCTAATGTGGAGAAGGTATTTGTCTGAGCTGCCACTCATTATGAAAAGGTTATGCCCGTCCTATGGGGGATGATTTCAAAACAAAAACTCATTCTAATTTTTCTTGGTAATACTAACTATATCGCCATCAACTAATCGATGGTCTAGGCCTACTTTTTGCGCTCCAAATTTTACGCTGTTGCCCCAAACTTGAGCGTACTTAAAATCACTCGTCATGGATCTACGAATCTTTGTGCAGACGTCACTGACTGTACACTCGCTTCTTACTATGAGAGGTTCCTCAAGGTCTGCATCCTGACCTTTCGGCTTTAGAAAAACTCGAATAAAATCTAGTTTTTGAAAAATTGCGTCCCTGACAGCTTCTATATTCTTGTTGCCGTCTGCTGAAATAGGAATAAAGTTATTGCCTACCCTGTGACGTATTTGCATTAGTAGAGTATTATCAACCAAATCGATCTTATTCAAAACAACGATTGAAGGGACATAGACTCTGTTTCCAGCCAGCAAATCTATCAGTTGATCATCTGTTAGGTCAGGCT